>NZ_JBNNWE010000234.1:0-1015 GCF_050280905.1 Pseudomonas sp. NPDC086278 | reverse complement strand
GGCCAGCAACACCACAAACAGCAGGCTGTAGCCAAACCGCGAGCCAGCCTCGATGGCGGTCGCCCAATTGCCCGGGTCCATGTAGCCGATGGACATGTCACGCGCCGCTGATCACTAATCTCAAGCCGGGTCCGATCCGCCTGATCAAGCAGGGCGGGGAAGCTGAGGTGTTTTACATCTCGGGTGGTTTCCTCGAGGTTCAGCCGAACATGGTCAAGGTTCTTGCCGACACCGTGCAACGCGCTGCCGACCTGGATGAAGCCTCCGCTCAGGAAGCCGTTAAGGCTGCCGAGAAGGCCTTGCATGAACGTGGCGCAGAATTCGATTACGGTTCTGCTGCCGCACGTCTGGCCGAGGCGACAGCTCAGCTGCGCACCGTCCAGCAGATCCGCAAGAAGTTCGGCCACTAAAAGGCCATTGCTTGTTGCGCGATTGATTAAAAAGGGTAGCCTCGGCTACCCTTTTTTCTTTTCCGATATTCATCACTTGGTCGCAGCCGCTGACCACCCAGGATTGGTAGCCAGTCATGTCTCTTGAAATCGTTATCCTTGCTGCAGGCCAAGGCACTCGCATGCGTTCGGCCCTGCCGAAAGTGCTGCATCCGATCGCCGGCAATTCAATGCTCGGCCATGTTATCCACAGCGCCCGTCAACTTGATCCACAGCGCATCCACGTGGTGATCGGTCACGGTGCTGATGCGGTACGCGAGCGGCTGGCGGCGGATGACTTGAATTTCGTTCTGCAAGACAAGCAGCTCGGCACGGGTCACGCGGTGGCGCAAGCCGTCCCGTTCATCGAATCCGACACCGTGCTGATTCTTTACGGTGACGTGCCGTTGATCGAAGTCGAAACCCTGCAGCGTCTGCTCAAGCAAGTTGCCCCGCAACAGCTGGGCTTGCTGACGGTTGAACTGGACGACCCGACGGGTTACGGCCGAATCGTGCGCAATGCCGACGGCAAAGTGACCGCTATCGTCGAGCAGAAAGACGCCAACGAAGCCGAACGCGCGATCACG
>NZ_JBNNWE010000233.1:0-1038 GCF_050280905.1 Pseudomonas sp. NPDC086278 | reverse complement strand
CGTGGCGGGAATTGGTGGGACTAGCCCAACCTCAAACTGCACGCTGACGGCTTCCGGAACAGCCACCGATGGCACAGGCAGCATTGTTTGTACGACGAAGAGCTGCAAACCTGGCTGCGTCAGATCCGTGACGAAGCGTACGTTGAGATCAAACTCCCTGGTGCAGACCAGGCAGCGCAGTGAAACCCAAGCGTTTCGCGCTGACACCCGGCGAACCGGCCGGCATTGGTCCAGACCTGTGCCTGCTGCTCGCCTCGCAAGCCCAGCCACACCCCCTGATTGCCATTACCAGCCGCGACCTGCTCCTTGAGCGGGCCGCGCAGCTGGGCGTGGTTGTCGATTTGCTGTCGGTATCGCCGGGCAACTGGCCGGATGCTCCGGCGCCTGCCAACAGCCTGTATGTGTGGAATACGCCGCTCAGTGCCCCGGTGGTTGCCGGCCAGCTCGATAAGGCCAATGCGGCGTTCGTTCTGGACACCCTGACCCGCGCGGGCCAGGGCTGCCTGGACGGGCATTTCGCCGGCATGATCACCGCGCCTGTGCATAAAGGCGTGATCAATGACTCCGGGATCGCCTTTTCCGGGCACACGGAATTTCTTGCGGACCTGACCCACACCACGCAAGTGGTGATGATGCTGGCCACGCGCGGCTTGCGTGTGGCGCTGGTCACGACCCACCTGCCCCTGCGCGAGATTGCCGATGCAATCACCCCGCAGCGGCTGGAACGGGTCACGCGAATCCTGCACACCGACCTGCAACAAAAATTCGGCATCGCCCAGCCGCGCATCCTGGTTTGCGGACTTAACCCGCACGCCGGTGAAGGTGGTCACCTGGGCCATGAAGAAATCGACATCATCGAACCTACGTTAGAGCGCCTGCGCGGTGAGGGCATGGACCTTCGCGGCCCCCTGCCCGCCGATACTCTGTTTACCCCCAAATATCTGGAGCACTGCGACGCGGTGCTGGCGATGTACCACGACCAGGGCCTGCCCGTGCTGAAGTACAAAGGCTTCGGCGCGGCAGTCAACGTGACCCTCG
>NZ_JBNNWE010000232.1:0-1041 GCF_050280905.1 Pseudomonas sp. NPDC086278 | reverse complement strand
ATCGGTGCAAAATCCGCGAGCTGCCCGTTGTGGGCGAAACACCAGTTGCGCCCCCACAGTTCGCGGACAAACGGATGGGTGTTGGACAGGCAGACGTCATGGTGTTGATGAACTTGTTGGATACCACGGACAGGCGGTCAATACGGCCGTCCAGGTAGGCATCCAGCATCACCTTGACGCTGCCGATCAAGTCATTGATCGACGGCTCTTCACCCAAGTGGCTGATAGCTGCTACGACGTTACCGCCGAAGTTGCGGAAGAAAGCCGCACCCTTGCTACCAACAACACACAGATCGATCTCGACGCCGTTTTCACGGTTTTTCGCCATGTCCTTGACCAAGGCCTTGAACAGGTTGGTGTTCAAGCCACCACACAGACCACGGTCACTGCTCACGACGACATAACCAACGCGCTTGATTTCACGGTCGATCATGAACGGGTGGCGATATTCCGGGTTAGCGTTGGCCAAATGACCAATAACCTGGCGGATGCGCTCCGCATAAGGACGGCTAGCAGCCATGCGCATTTGTGCCTTGCGCATTTTACTGACCGCCACTTTTTCCATGGCGCTGGTAATCTTTTGCGTGCTTTTGATGCTCGCAATCTTACTGCGAATCTCTTTTGCGCCTGCCATGTAACACCTATCAGGTTAGCAAGCGGGAGCCTTGCGGCTCCCGCTGCGGCTTACCAGGTTTGGGTGGCCTTGAACTTCTCGATACCGGCTTTCATGCCAGCGTCGATTTCGTCATTGAAGTCACCCTTCACGTTGATCTTCGCCATCAAATCGGCGTGATCGCGGTTGAAGAAAGCAATCAGCGCTTGTTCAAAGCTGCCGACCTTGGTGATTTCGACGTCAGTCAGGAACCCGCGCTCAGCGGCATACAGCGACAGCGCCATGTCAGCGATCGACATTGGTGCGTATTGCTTCTGCTTCATCAGCTCGGTAACGTCCGCTTCAGAAGGCGTCTGTGCGTTTTGACTGCAAGTGAGGGACAAGTGACGGACTTGCCTGTAGTCGACATAACCGAGCCCGACGGACAG
>NZ_JBNNWE010000231.1:0-1129 GCF_050280905.1 Pseudomonas sp. NPDC086278 | reverse complement strand
CCTTTGAAGCGATTTTCCTAGCTGCTTGAAAAAGAAGGGAAAAATATGACGAAGTCGGAGTTGATCGAACGATCTACGCCGCTGTTCGACGGCGTTTCAAGGATGGGCGTTTCGCCCATTTTTTTATTTTGCATAGCATGCACATACATGCACGAGGGGGTTCAGGTGTCGAGCAAGCTAGAAGAGTTGCAGGCCTTGCTGGCCCCGGTGGTCGTGGCCCTAGGCTATGAATGCTGGGGTATTGAGTTTTCGGCTCAAGGTCGCCACTCAATGTTGCGCGTTTATATTGATAAAGAGGGCGGTGTGCTGGTGGACGATTGTGCAATCGTCAGCCGTCAGATCAGCGGTGTCCTGGATGTTGAAGATCCGATTGCCGTTGAATACACCCTTGAAGTTTCCTCGCCAGGCATGGAACGCCCACTGTTCACTATTGAGCAGTTTGCAAAATTTGCCGGTGAACAAGTGAAGATCAAGCTGCGCTCGCCATTTGAAGGACGACGCAACTTTCAGGGCCTTCTGCGCGGTGTAGAAGAGCAGGACGTCGTGGTGCAGGTTGAAGACCATGAGTTCCTGTTGCCGATCGATATGATCGACAAGGCCAACATTATTCCCAGTTTTGACTGAGACGCGGATCCCGCGGATCCAATGGCTTGCGAAAGGCGAGGCGTACGATGAGCAAAGAAGTACTGCTGGTTGTTGAGTCGGTATCCAATGAAAAGGGCGTACCGGCAAACGTAATTTTTGAAGCGCTGGAGCTGGCTCTGGCCACTGCTACCAAAAAGCGTTTCGAGGACGAAGTCGATCTGCGTGTGGAAATCAATCGCCACACCGGTGCTTACGAGACATTCCGTCGCTGGACGGTCGTCGAAGAAGCAGACCTGGACGATCCGGCTATCGAAACCTGGCCGAGCAAGGTTGCCGAAACGCACCCTGGCGCTCAGGTCGGTGACGTAGTCGAAGAAAAAATCGAATCCATTGAGTTCGGCCGCATCGCTGCACAGACTGCCAAGCAAGTCATTGTGCAGAAAGTTCGCCCAAGACCCTCGACTTCCCGCGTTTCCGGCAGATTGCCGACAAGGTCGGTGCGCTGCTGTTCGTCGACATGGCGCACGTCGCCGGTCTGGTCGCC
>NZ_JBNNWE010000230.1:0-1141 GCF_050280905.1 Pseudomonas sp. NPDC086278 | reverse complement strand
ATGGGTTCAAGGGCTGTCTTGATTTCCGCAAGGGAAATGCCGCTGGCTTGCGCAATTCGAATAATCGCGATCCGACGAAGCGTGCCGCGAGCGTATGCCGACCCTGGCAGCGATGGTTTACAAGTACTCCATGGGCCAACCCATGATGTACCCGCGCAACGACCTGACGTACGCGGAAAACTTCCTGCACATGATGTTCAACACCCCGTGCGAGATCAAACCGATCAGCCCGGTACTCGCCAAGGCCATGGACCGGATTTTCATCCTCCACGCCGACCACGAGCAGAACGCATCGACGTCTACCGTACGCCTGGCCGGCTCTTCGGGTGCCAACCCGTTCGCCTGTATCGCCGCCGGCATCGCTGCACTGTGGGGCCCTGCCCACGGCGGCGCGAACGAAGCCGTGTTGAGCATGCTGGATGAAATCGGCGATGTATCGAACATCGACAAGTTCATCGCCAAGGCCAAAGACAAGAACGATCCGTTCAAGTTGATGGGCTTCGGTCACCGCGTTTACAAAAACCGTGACCCGCGCGCCACCGTGATGAAGCAGACCTGCGACGAAGTACTCAAAGAACTGGGCATCAAAAACGATCCGCAACTCGAACTGGCCATGCGCCTGGAAGAGATCGCCCTGACCGACCCGTACTTCATCGAGCGCTCGCTGTACCCGAACGTCGACTTCTACTCGGGGATCATCCTCAAGGCGATCGGCATTCCAACCAGCATGTTCACGGTGATCTTCGCCCTGGCGCGGACTGTCGGCTGGATCTCCCACTGGAAAGAAATGCTCTCCAGCCCGTACAAGATCGGCCGCCCGCGCCAGTTGTACACCGGCTACGAGTCGCGTGACATCACCAAGCTGGAAGACCGCAAATAAGACCTGTCTTGCGATAACGTCTTAAGTTGCACCGGGAACGGCCTCTATATAGAGGCCGTTTTTGTTTGCACCCAGCCAAACCCCCAGCCCCATTAATCGCCCAAGCCTTTGCCTTGGCTTTAGCTCTGGCTTGTGATCCTGATCTTGATCCACCCGCCCCATCGGCAGGCTGAGTGGAGGTGTTCATCTGGGGATCAGGCGCGTAGCGCCGTGCGGCGGAGCCGCACACATCGAGAGGAGGTGCAGCGAAGCAAACCGTAG
>NZ_JBNNWE010000229.1:0-1150 GCF_050280905.1 Pseudomonas sp. NPDC086278 | reverse complement strand
ACATGTGTTCGCTGGTCAAATTCTACAAAGCCTCCATGGGCGCCGGCATCAAGCCAATCTGCGGCGCCGACCTGTGGTTGTCGAACAAGGACCCGTGCAGCACCCACCACGGATGTGGCTGCTACCAAGAAGCGACGCCGGCCTGCATTCACGCCGTCATTGCTCATTCAGTCCTCTCCCATCAGCTTTGTGGCCTGTTAAATCAGGCATCTACTAAGTAAAACTATGTACTTATAAAAATTTTGCCGAATGGTAATGAAAAGCCCCAATTCTGACAAGGTAATTACCGAAGGGCTCCACTGCCAAGCCTTGCAGTATAGGGGCTCTACGGCTGTGGCAAGTTGTCACAGCGCAATTCTTCGATAAATAGCACACATAAAAAAACGCCCAACTCCGAAAGGAGCTGGGCGTTCTTTTTTGAACGTGAAAGCGAATTAACGCTTCGAGTACTGCGGACGCTTACGCGCTTTACGCAGACCGACTTTCTTACGTTCAACTTCACGAGCATCGCGAGTAACGAAGCCAGCTTTGCGCAGAGCGCCACGCAGGGTTTCGTCGTACTGCATCAGTGCGCGAGTGATACCGTGGCGGATTGCGCCAGCTTGACCACTTACACCACCGCCGATCACGGTGACGTAGATGTCGAACTTCTCGACAGTCTCAGTCAATTCCAGCGGCTGACGAACTACCATGCGGGCAGTTTCGCGACCGAAGAAATTATCCAGCGAACGGTTGTTGATGGAGATGTTACCAGTACCCGGACGCAGGAAAACGCGTGCGGTTGCGGTCTTGCGACGGCCAGTGCCGTAATTTTGAGTCGCCGACATAATGAACTATTCCGTTAAAACTTCAGTTCTTGGGGCTGCTGAGCAGTATGAGGGTGTACAGCGCCCGCATAGACTTTCAGCTTACGATACATGTCGCGACCCAGCGGGTTCTTAGGCAGCATGCCTTTGACCGCGGTCTCGATCACGCGCTCAGGGGCTTTAGCGATCAGCTTTTCAAAGTTGATCGACTTGATGCCGCCCGGGAAACCGGAGTGGGAGTAGTAGATTTTGCAGCCTTGGGAACTGACACTCAAATACACCTCGACCCCGGAAGAGTTCGAGGCGGCGCGCCTGGTTCTGCACAAAGAGGCGGCCGAAGTGCT
>NZ_JBNNWE010000228.1:0-1169 GCF_050280905.1 Pseudomonas sp. NPDC086278 | reverse complement strand
AACACATGCGATTGAACCGCTGGCGCAGTGGGAAAATTCTGATTCGTTCGTTGCCGGCCATTCCAACCGCCGGATTGAGCCTGGACGACATGCCCAAGTCGCAGGCCGCCAGGCCGGAAGTGGGCAGAACGACCTGCAACGAAACCTGATCCAGCAACTTGCCGGCAGCGCGGAAGTGACCGATGTTGGTCATGCACGAACCGATGAACACTTCGTCGATCTTCTCGCCAGCAACGCTGGACAGCAGACGGGCGTCGTCCGGATCGTTTGGCGCGCAGAGCACAGGCTCCTTGATGTCGGCCAGGTCGATTTCGATGATTTCAGCGTATTCGGCGTCAGCATCGGCAACCATCAGCTCAGGGTTGGCAACCCAGGCTTCCATCGCTTGGGCGCGACGTTCCAGAGTACGTGCATCGCCGTAGCCTTCGCCGATCATCCAGCGCAGCAGGGTGATGTTGGAGTTCAGGTACTCGGTGATGGAATCTTTCGACAGCTTGATGGTGCAACCGGCAGCCGAACGTTCGGCCGAGGCGTCGGACAGCTCGAAAGCCTGTTCGATGCTCAGGTTGTCCAGGCCTTCGATTTCCAGGATGCGGCCGGAGAAGGCGTTCTTCTTGCCTTTCTTCTCGACGGTCAGCAGGCCAGCCTGAATCGCGAAGTAAGGAATGGCATGAACCAGGTCACGCAGGGTGACGCCCGGTTGCATTTTGCCTTTGAAGCGCACCAGGATCGATTCCGGCATGTCCAGCGGCATGACGCCGGTGGCTGCAGCAAATGCCACCAGGCCGGAACCGGCCGGGAACGAAATACCCATCGGGAAACGGGTGTGCGAGTCACCACCGGTACCGACGGTGTCCGGCAGCAGCATGCGGTTCAGCCAGCTGTGGATGATGCCGTCGCCCGGACGCAGGGAAACGCCGCCGCGGGTCATGATGAAGTCTGGCAGGGTGTGGTGGGTGGTCACGTCGATCGGCTTCGGGTAAGCCGCGGTGTGGCAGAAGGACTGCATTACCAGATCGGTCGAGAAGCCCAGGCACGCCAGGTCTTTCAGTTCGTCACGGGTCATCGGACCGGCGCACTTCTGATACCTCCAGCAAGCTTCTCAACTCACCTTCACAGGCTTACAGAACGCTCCTCTACCGCATCACCTAAGTGATACCCGTAGCTTC
>NZ_JBNNWE010000227.1:0-1181 GCF_050280905.1 Pseudomonas sp. NPDC086278 | reverse complement strand
GCAGACCGAAGCGCCGCTCGCCGTCACTGAATACGTATTGCGTCGGCTCCTGCGCATCGTGGGCCACGGCAATGACTTCGATGTTCAGGGCGCCACCTGTAGGTAGCATGCCGGACTCGAACGGTTCGTTTTTGCTGCGGCCCCAGGCTTTTGACCCGAGGAGGCTGGAGACGCCAAGCATGAAGGCGCAGAGGCCGACAACGCCCAGAAGGAAAATGGCAAAGCCCCAGTTGTGGGCCATGAGTCCTGTCGCTTCGGGCATGCTGGTAATCCTTAACAGAGAGCAAGGGTCTCTGAGCTTGAAAAGAAACAAAGCAGTGACGATATGTCGCAGCAATCAATCCCGCTGATTTTATGGCACAACACCGTGCAAGTAAAATTCCTATAGCGAAATTATTTACAGGAATAAGGACATAGCGCTCCTCCAAAGCCCTGTAACCCATGCGTTGCGGGCATTAGCCGGCATTTCATCAATTATGTTTTGTAGGGGATGTAACGAACATAGTTGCTGCTAAATGATAATCAATATTGTTTGAGTCGGTTTTTAAACTGTTTAACGGGTGAGTGGCTGGGAAGTTGTCTTATATAGCCGTTACTGCAAGTAGTCGCCGAGGTCGTTTTAGCGCATTTTTCTGATCGCGGGCGCCGTCACCTGTGGGAGCGGGCTTGCTCGCGAAGGCGGTCTGTCAGTCATATCAATGTTGGATATGCCGTCGCCTTCGCGAGCAAGCCCGCTCCCACAGGTTTTTTGTGGTGACTGGCGAATTCCGGGCAAAAAAACGCCCCGAACCAGTCGGGGCGTTAGATGTGCGACGTTGCGGTTAGCTTTTCACTCGGTCCGCAACGGCCGTTTTGCTCAGTATCAGTGGAACTGTTCTTCTTCAGTCGAACCGGTCAGCGCGGTGACCGAAGACGAGCCACCTTGAATCACGGTGGTCATGTCGTCGAAGTAGCCAGTGCCCACTTCCTGCTGGTGAGCCACGAAGGTGTAACCCTTGGAGGCGTCAGCGAACTCTTGCTCTTGCAGCTTCACGTAGGCAGTCATGTCGTTGCGGGCGTAGTCGTGCGCCAGGTTGAACATGCTGTGTCTACCCTCGACTGGCTGTTCGACGAAGGCTCCCTGACCCGGCGTTTGATCCGCTTGTCGAATGACGGCTTCAGCGTCACGCCGCTGTTTGAAG
>NZ_JBNNWE010000226.1:0-1216 GCF_050280905.1 Pseudomonas sp. NPDC086278 | reverse complement strand
GTCGCTCAAACCTTCGAGCGCAAAGTACTCGCACTGCATGGGGATAATTACCCCGTCAGCGGCGACCAATGCGTTCAGGGTCAGCATCGACAGCGCCGAGTCCGGCGTTTCCTTGCCCATCAACATGCGGAACAGCGTGGATTTACCGGCACCGTTACCGCCGATCACGCCAACGATGGCGCCTTTGGGCATGGAGAACGACAGGTTGTCGATCAACACGCGATCGCCGTAACCCTTGCTGACGTTCTTGAATTCGATGACCTTGTCACCCAGGCGCGGACCGGCCGGGATGTAGATCTCGTTGGTTTCGCTACGCTTCTGGAACTCCTGCGATTGCATTTCTTCGAAGCGTTGCAGGCGAGCCTTGGATTTGGACTGGCGGGCCTTGGCGCCTTTGCGCACCCACTCCAGTTCTTCCTTCATGGCTTTTTCGTGGGCCGACTGCTGCTTGGATTCGGCAGCCAGACGATTGGACTTGGCTTCAAGCCAACCCGAATAGTTGCCCTCGTACGGGATACCGGCGCCGCGGTCGAGTTCGAGGATCCAGCCTGCCACGTTGTCCAGGAAGTACCGGTCGTGCGTGATCGCGACCACGGTGCCCGGGAAATCGTGCAGGAAATGCTCCAGCCAGGCGACGGAATCGGCGTCCAGGTGGTTGGTCGGTTCGTCGAGCAGCAGCATGTCGGGGGCGGACAGCAGCAGGCGGCACAGGGCCACACGGCGCTTTTCACCACCGGAGAGGAATTCGACCTTGGCGTCCCACGCCGGCAGACGCAGCGCATCGGCGGCAACTTCCAGTTGGCGATCCAGGTTGTGACCGTCGCTGGCTTGCAGGATGGCTTCGAGCTTGGCCTGTTCGGCGGCCAGTTTGTCGAAGTCGGCATCTTCTTCAGCGTAAGCCGCGTAGACCTCGTCCAGGCGCGCCTGGGCGTTCTTGATCACGCTGACCGCTTCCTCGACCACTTCACGCACGGTCTTGGTCGGGTCCAGGATCGGCTCTTGCGGCAAGTAGCCGATGTTCAGCTCCGGCATCGGACGGGCTTCGCCCTCGAACTCGGTGTCGACGCCGGCCATGATTTTCAGCAGCGTGGACTTACCCGAACCGTTGAGGCCGAGCACGCCGATCTTGGCGCCGGGGAAGAACGACAGCGAAATGTTTTTCAGGCCGATCGATGGCAGCCAGATCGCTGCCGTGAACTGGGAAGGCGCCGCTGAA
>NZ_JBNNWE010000225.1:0-1242 GCF_050280905.1 Pseudomonas sp. NPDC086278 | reverse complement strand
TGAACTGGCCTAATAATTCCGGACACCTCTTAAGGGCGATATGATTTCGCCAACTTGGAGGTTCCATGAACGAAAGAAAGGTCTATACCCGCGAGTTCAAGCTACAGGCTGCCAGCATGGTGCTTGATGATAACTGCCCGGTTCCGGATGTTTGTGCATCGCTGGATATCGGGCCCACCGCTTTACGGCGCTGGGTCGATCAGGTTCGCAAGGAACGTGAGGGGCAGCCCGTTAAAGGCACCAAGGCGATTACCGAAGATCAGCGCCAGATCCAGGAGTTAAAAGCCAAGATCAAGCGCATGGAGATGGAGGCCGAGATCTTAAAAAAGGCTACCGCTCTCTTGATGTCGGATCCCGATCGTTTTCGATGATCGCAGAGCTAAGAGAGTCATTTCCGACGGCTGTGGTGTGTCATGTTTTCGGTGTAAAGCGCAGCAGCTTTTATGAGTGGCTGCAGCGCCGAGCCAAACCACGAATCAAACGAGCAGAGCTCAGGCTGAAAGTGGTTGAGCTGCACAGCGAAAGCCGTGAAGCCATGGGTTCCAGAATGATCAGCAAGGGCCTGAAATCCCGGAATATTGCAGCTGGAAGGAGTCTTGTCAGGGCGCTGATGAGGGAGGCCAATATTGTCAGTAAACAACGCCAGCCTCACCCATTCAGATCGAAAGGAGTTGAAGCATTTGTCGCGCCCAACCTGCTAAAGCGCAATTTCAAACCGACTGCCGTCGATCAAGTTTGGTGCGGCGACGTTACCAGCTTGATGGTGGGCAAACGTTGGGTTCACCTGGCCATCGTCATCGATTTGTTTGCTCGTAGGGTCATCGGTTGGGCGTTTTCTCTGGTCAATGACGCCAACTTGGTCAGCAAGGCACTTCGCATGGCGACAGAGGTACGAACATGCCCTGCGGGACTGATGTTTCACTCGGATCAGGGCTGTCAGTACACCAGTCGCAAGTTTCAAGAAGGCCTGATGCACCATGGCATTTTGCAAAGCATGAGCCATCGCGGGCAGTGCTGGGACAATGCGCCGACGGAGCGTTTTTTCGGCACGCTGAAGTCAGAGTGGGTACCTCGCAACGGCTACAGTCTGATCGAAGAGGCAAAAACCGACATGGTGCGCTTCTTCATGTACTACAACCGCACCAGGCTCCACAGCTACAACCACTACCTGTCGCCAATAGCTATGGAGCAAAAAGCGGCATAAACACCGTAACCGGTGTCCGGGATTACTTGACCAGTTCA
>NZ_JBNNWE010000224.1:0-1244 GCF_050280905.1 Pseudomonas sp. NPDC086278 | reverse complement strand
TGAACTGGTCAAGTAATCTTGGACACCGATTAAGGTTTCACGCCGCCAACTTCTCCCTGGCGACTGGTGACCGATAGTCGTTGTAGCTATGCGGCCTGGTGATGTTGTAGCGCGATACATAGCGCTGCACATCCGCTCGGGCCTCATGTTCCGATCCGTAGCCTGCTTCTGGCACCCACTCTGATTTCAAACTTCCAAAGAAACGCTCCATCGCAGCGTTGTCCCAGCATTCGCCTTTACGGCTCATGCTCTGCCGGAGTCCATATTCCAGCAGTTCATTTCTGAATTTATGGCTGGTGTACTGGCAACCTTGGTCGGAGTGAAACAGTACGTCTTTTGGCCGACCGCGTAGTTCAATCGCCATCCGCAGGGCTTCGCAGGTCAGCGTGGCATCGGAGATCATCGAAAATGACCAGCCCACAATCCGGCGAGCGAACAAGTCCAGAACCGCCGCGAAATACAGCCAGCGCTTGCCGACTTTGATGTACGTCACGTCCCCACACCACACCTGATTGACCGCCGTAACATCAAACTTGCGTTTGAGCACATGCGGTGCCACCAAAGCTTCCACGCCGGGTGACTTGTACTTATGGCGCCGGCGTTGACGGCTGACAATGCCTGCTTCTCGCATCAAGCTGCGAGCCATGAACCGCCCGACATCATGCCCGCCAGCTTGCAGCTGTTTAGCCAAGGTACGAGCGCCCGCAGACTCTCTCGACGCCTTGTGGTGCTTGACCAGCATGGCCTTGAGCTTCTCTCGCTTAGGGCTCACTTTGCCTTGGCGCTGACGCCATGCGTAAAAGCTACTGCGGTTTATTCCGAACACACGACAGCAATCGTTAACGCCGTACTGCTCGCCCAGCTCACAGATCAACGAGAGTGATCTTTGGCGTCCAAAAGCAGGAGAGCACTGGCTTTTTTTAGGATTTCGATATCCCGGTCTCTTTGCCTGAGCAAGGCTTTAAGTTCCTGAATCTCTCGCTGATCCGCGGTAATCGCCTTGGCTCCCACCGGAGTCGAGCCCAAGCGTTCCTTGCGAACCTGATCGACCCAGCGGCGCAAGGCCGTAGGGCCAAGATCCAAACTGGCACAGACCTCGGGAACCGACTGCCCCTCGTCCAGCACCATGCTGGCAGCCTTGAGTTTGAACTCACTTGAATAAGATTTACGCATATCCAAACACCTCAGATTTGGGCGCCATCATAGCGCCCGATTGAGGTGTCCAAAATCATTAGGCCAGTTCA
>NZ_JBNNWE010000223.1:0-1262 GCF_050280905.1 Pseudomonas sp. NPDC086278 | reverse complement strand
TTCGTCGGTCGCGAAACCCTCAATCAGCCCTTCTGTTTCGACATCGAACTGGTCAGCAGCCGCCCCGACCTGAAACTCGAAGAGTTACTGCACACGCCCGGCTGCCTGACTTTCGGCGCCACCGGCAAAGGCATCGTCCATGGCCTGGTCTATCGCATCGAGCAAGGCGATTCCGGCAAAAGCCTGACCCGCTACAGCATCAGCCTGGTGCCGCAACTCGCTTACTTGCGGCATAACCACGACCAGCAGATTTTCCAGCACCTGAGCGTGCCGGAGATCATCGGCCAGGTATTGCAAGCACGCGGCATTCTGGCCGACGCCTACCGCTTCCAGCTCGGCGCAATCTACCCGGCACGCGATTACTGCGTGCAGTACGACGAATCCGATCTGCATTTCATCCAGCGCCTGTGCGAAGAAGAAGGCATCCACTTCCATTTCCAGCACAGCGCCAGCGGCCACACATTGGTGTTCGGCGATGACCAGACGGTGTTCCGCAAACTCGCGCCGGTGACCTACCAGCAAGACTCCGGCATGGCCGCCACAAAACCGGTGATCAAGCGTTTCAACCTGCGCCTGGAAACCCGCACCAGCCGCGTCAGCCGCCGCGACTACGACTTCGAGAAACCGCGCATCCTGCCCGAAGGCGCCGCCAGCAGCGCGTTCGCCCCGGACCTGGAAGACTACGACTACCCGGGCCGTTTCACGGACCGCGCGCGTGGCAAACAACTGGCGACCCGCGCCCTGGAACGCCATCGCGCCGACTACGCATTGGTTGAAGGCAAAAGCGACGAACCGACCCTCGTCAGCGGCCACTTCCTGCCCCTCGCCGAACACCCGCGCGCCGAGTGGAACGACCTGTGGCTGCTACTTGAAGTCATTCACGAAGGCAAACAGCCGCAAGTGCTGGGCGAAAACATCACCAGCGACGTCACCCAGAACAAGGACGATTTCCACCAGGGCTACCGCAACCGCTTCCTCGCCACTCCTTGGGACGCGCACTACCGCCCGGCCCTCGACCATCCAAAACCCAAGAGCCTGGGCAGCCAGACCGCCATCGTCACCGGCCCGCCCGGCGAAGAAATCCACTGCGATCAATACGGCCGCGTCAAAGTGCAATTTTTCTGGGATCGCGACGGCCAGAGCGACGACAAAACCACCTGCTGGTTGCGCGTCGCCACCGGCTGGGCCGGCAGTGCCTACGGCGGCATCGCCATCCCGCGCGTCGGCATGGAAGTGCTGGTGTCGTTCATGGAAGGCGACCC
>NZ_JBNNWE010000222.1:0-1309 GCF_050280905.1 Pseudomonas sp. NPDC086278 | reverse complement strand
TGTTCGCCACCCTGGTCAACCTCAGCGGCACCAAAGTGCTGGCACGGATCGCCATGTTCGGCTTCCTCTGCGAGCTGATCGGCGCGGTGATCGTCTAGCACTGAAAGCTATCATCGTTGATCTGAACGCAAGTCCAGAAGCGCGTTGGGAAGCTACAGTAGCTCTGCAGAAGCAGCCACGTGACGCAAGCGCCTCGCGCATGCGTAACCGCTGCCGCCTGACCGGTCGTCCACACGGCGTTTACCGCAAGTTCGGCCTCGGCCGTAACAAACTGCGTGAAGCTGCAATGCGTGGTGACGTACCTGGTCTGGTTAAAGCCAGCTGGTAAGCACTGTCAAAGTCTCGGTGCTCGGGATCGGAAGATCCTGACCATCGGTGACCTTGAACTTGAATCAAGCCCCTTTTGGGGCTTGATTCATTTTTGGGGTGTGTCTAGAATACCCGGCTCGCCTGAGCCCGTGCTTTTTCCGCATGGATGAGCTCGGCGACAAGTAGTAGCCGCAAGGCTAATTTTTTTGTATTAGGAGCGTCTAGCCCATGAGTATGCAGGACCCGTTAGCGGACATGCTAACTCGAATCCGTAATGCCCAGATGGCTGAAAAGTCCGTCGTAAGCATGCCATCTTCTACGTTGAAGGTAGCTGTTGCCAAAGTCCTGAAGGACGAAGGTTACATTGCGGGTTATCAGATCAGCAGCGAAATCAAACCACTGCTGTCTATCGAGCTGAAATATTTCGAAGGCCGTCCGGTCATCGAAGAAGTGAAGCGCGTTAGCCGTCCAGGCCTGCGTCAGTACAAGTCCGTCGATGAACTGCCGAAAGTTCGTGGCGGTCTCGGTGTGTCTATCGTCTCCACCAACAAAGGTGTGATGACGGATCGTGCTGCGCGCGCTGCCGGTGTCGGCGGCGAAGTTCTTTGCACTGTGTTCTAAGGGGGGATAAGCATGTCACGCGTCGCTAAGAACCCCGTTAAGCTGCCAGCCGGTGTCGAAGTCAAATTCGCAGGCCAACAGCTTTCGGTGAAGGGTGCCAAGGGCACTCTCGAACTGAACATCCATTCGTCCGTTGAGATCGTTGAAGAAGCTGGTGAGCTGCGTTTCGCTGCTCGCAATGGCGATCAACAAACTCGCGCAATGGCTGGTACCACTCGTGCGTTGGTAAACAACATGGTCCAAGGCGTAAGCCAAGGCTTCGAGCGCAAGCTCCAGCTGGTCGGCCGCCACCGGTGAGGTGCTGGACTGCGACAGCGCGCACCATCCTGAAGTGTTCAGCGCCGCGCGGGTCTCGTTGGGGGCGCTCGGCGTGGCCACC
>NZ_JBNNWE010000221.1:0-1311 GCF_050280905.1 Pseudomonas sp. NPDC086278 | reverse complement strand
CACCGGCAACGCCAGCGACAACATCCTCGACGGCAAGGCCGGTGCGGACACCCTGATCGGCGGTGCCGGCAACGATGCCTACGTGGTGGATAACGCCGGCGACGTGATCGTCGAACAAGGCACTTCGACCTCGGAAATCGACACGGTCTATTCCTACATCGATTACACCCTGGGTGCCAACGTCGAGAACCTGACCCTGATCGGCGCCAACCTCAACGGCACCGGCAACAGCCTCAACAACACCCTCAAGGGCAGCGTCGGCAATAACCTCCTCGATGGCGGTGCAGGGGCCGACTTCATGGCCGGCGACACCGGCAATGACACTTACATCGTCGACAACGTCGGCGATGTGGTCAGCGAAACCAGCACCCTGGTCGGCGAGATCGACACCGTGCAGTCCTCGGTAAGCTTCACATTGGGCGCTAACGTCGAGAACCTGACCCTCACCGGCAATGCCAGCCTCAACGGCTACGGCAACAGCCAGAACAACGTGCTGACCGGCAACGCCGGCGACAACATCCTCGACGGCATGGCAGGTGCTGACACCATGAACGGCGGTGCCGGCAACGACGCCTATGTGGTGGACAACATCGGCGACGTGATCATCGAGCAAGGCACCTCGCCTTCGGAAATCGACACCGTCTATTCCTACATCGATTACACCCTGGGCACCAACGTCGAGAACCTGACCCTGATCGGCGGCAACCTCAACGGCACCGGCAACAGCCTCAACAACGTTCTCAAGGGCAGCGCCGGCAACAACATCCTCGATGGCGGCGCGGGCGCCGACTTCATGGCCGGCGACACTGGCAATGACACCTACATCGTCGACAACGTCGGCGATGTGGTCAGCGAAACCAGCACCCTGGCCAGCGAGATCGACACCGTGCGCTCTTCGCTGAACTGGACCCTGGGCGCCAACCTGGAAAACCTGACGCTCACCGGCAGCGCCAACCTCAACGGCAGCGGCAACAACCTCAATAACGTGCTGATCGGTAACTCGGGCAACAACCTCCTCGATGGCGGCGCGGGCGCCGACTTCATGGCCGGCGACAGCGGCAATGACACCTACTTCGTCGACAATGTCGGTGATGTCGTCAGCGAAACCAGCACCCTGGTCAGCGAGATCGACAGCGTAGTGTCCTCGGTGACCTTCTCCCTGGGCGCCAACGTCGAGAACCTGACCCTGACTGGCAACGCCAGCCTCAACGGCTATGGCAACAGCCAGAACAACGTGCTGACCGGCAACGCCGGCGACAACATCCTCGACGGCATGGCGGGTGCTGACACCCTGGATGGCGGGGCCGGCAA
>NZ_JBNNWE010000220.1:0-1353 GCF_050280905.1 Pseudomonas sp. NPDC086278 | reverse complement strand
GCTCATGACCCGTTGCCGCTGCCCGTCGACACGCTCGCACCCGGAACGGTGGTCGGTGAAGTGGGTTCAGAGCGCCTGCTTGATCTGTCCGCACCGGACATCATCGTGCGCAACGAAAAGCGTATGTTGCAGGAAGCCGTCGATGCACTGCTCGACAACGGTCGTCGTGGCCGCGCTATCACCGGTTCCAACAAGCGTCCTCTGAAATCCCTGGCTGACATGATCAAGGGTAAGCAAGGTCGTTTCCGTCAGAACTTGCTCGGTAAGCGTGTTGACTACTCCGGCCGTTCGGTAATTACCGTAGGTCCGACCCTGCGTCTGCACCAGTGCGGTCTGCCGAAGAAAATGGCTCTCGAGCTGTTCAAGCCGTTCATTTTCGGCAAGCTGGAAATGCGTGGTCTCGCGACCACCATCAAAGCGGCCAAGAAAATGGTTGAGCGCGAGCTGCCAGAGGTTTGGGACGTTCTCGCTGAAGTGATCCGTGAACACCCGGTTCTCCTCAACCGTGCACCGACCCTTCACCGTCTGGGTATCCAGGCGTTTGAACCGGTACTGATCGAAGGCAAGGCTATCCAGCTGCACCCTCTGGTCTGTGCCGCGTACAACGCCGACTTCGACGGCGACCAAATGGCCGTGCACGTACCGCTGACACTGGAAGCCCAGTTGGAAGCGCGTGCGTTGATGATGTCGACCAACAACATTCTGTCGCCAGCCAACGGTGAGCCAATCATCGTTCCGTCGCAGGACGTTGTATTGGGTCTGTACTACATGACTCGCGAAGCGATCAACGCCAAGGGCGAAGGTCGTGTGTTCGCGGATCTGCAAGAAGTTGACCGTGTGTTCCGTGCCGGCGAAGCCGCACTGCATGCCAAAGTCAAAGTGCGGATCAACGAAACTGTCAACGATCGTGACGGTGGCAGCGTCAAGAACACCCGTATCGTCGACACCACCGTCGGCCGTGCGCTGTTGTTCCAGGTTGTTCCACCTGGCCTGTCGTACGACGTCGTCAACCAGCCGATGAAGAAAAAGGCGATCTCCAAGCTGATCAACCAGTGCTACCGCGTGGTTGGTTTGAAAGAGACCGTGATCTTCGCTGACCAGTTGATGTACACCGGTTTTGCCTATTCGACCATTTCCGGCGTTTCCATCGGCGTTAACGACTTCGTTATCCCGGATGAAAAAGCCCGCATCATCGGTGCTGCTACCGACGAAGTGAAAGAGATCGAAAGTCAGTACGCCTCCGGCCTGGTAACCCAGGGCGAGAAGTACAACAAAGCCGACAAAGCGCAGACCGCTTTCGAACAGACGGACGCGATCCTGTTGACGGTTCAGGTTGTGCTGAAGAGCCTTGAC
>NZ_JBNNWE010000219.1:0-1419 GCF_050280905.1 Pseudomonas sp. NPDC086278 | reverse complement strand
CCGGACATTGCCTACAATGACGTCGCACCGTGGAATTACACCGAGCTGCCCCATGCGATGGGGTGCGACGGCTGGTACACAGCCAAGGTAAAAACTTGCGGCGAACTGGAAATTGCACTGGCCGAAGCCAACCGCTCGACCTCAGGTGTCTACATCGAAGTTGTGACCGACACTTACGCGTCATCCGAACTGGCTTTGCGCCTGTCGGAAGCGCTGAAGTCGATGAGAAAAAACGAGTGACGATAATCTGTGTAAGCAACTGCGAGGAGTCAAGATGATTGCCGATTTTATCCGACTGGTTTTAACCAATATTCCTTTGGTTGGTTTTCTCCTGGCGTTGCTCATACCGACGTTAATTCCCAACAGGCAGGTCAGTCGTGCCGAGCACTACCTGTCCTGGCTCCTGTTGCTGTCGATCGGTTTCACTTCGGTATGGGCCGGGCTTTACCACACGCTGTCGCCGCAAACCGCAGCCGCATTCATCGGTTGGGCGGTCAGCCCGTTCCAGTTCGAAATGGGCGTATCGGACATTGCGTTGGGTATCGTCGCCATCGTCGCTTTTTGGCGTTCGCTGGCGTTCAAGTCTGCGGCGGTTTTGTTAGTGACCCTGGAGTTCGCGGGCCTGGTCTATGGGCATCTCCAGCAGATCCTCAGCGCAGGCAACCATGCCCCGGGAAATGCAGGGATTCTGCTGATACTGACGATCGTCCACGTATTTTTGCTGCCGTTGCTGTTGTTTATGGCCCGCAAGGGGCGGCGCGACATCGCTCGTTAAACCTGGCTGGCATCACACCCGCATGACGCAGGTGATACGGGGCGTCGGTCAACCCCGCATCACCTGAATCGCATCAACGCTGCAGGCACCCTTGGTGCCTGGTAGCGCTCAACATTTCTGCTCGTACAACGGCAAACCGAACAGCAGCACGTCCGCTGTTTCCTCGCCAAAGCGCGCGATATTGGGGAGTCGTGCCCACAGCGTTGCGCCGATCGATTCGACGATGTGCTGACTCGGCACGTTGGCCGCCATGATCCAGGCAACGAGCGTTTCAAGCCCGAACTGGCGACCGAGCAATACCGTCGCATGACCCAGCCGTACACCGATCCCGCTGCCATGATGATCAGCGCGCACATAAATGGCGGTTTCTCCAGTGTTGCGACAGGCCTGTGTGCCCCAACTGAATCGGTTGATAGACAACCAGCCAACAACCTCCCCGCCCCGCTCAAGCACATAGACCGGCAGCCCATCGCGCTTGTACAGGTTGACGTAGAACGTCACTTCTTCCAGGGTCATCGGCCGCGTGACCGGGGAGTTCACCCCGGTATTGGCCGTCTCGTTGAATATCTGCATCATCATCGGCAAATCAGCGTCGCATGAGTCACGAATACCCCGTGGCAAGGTTGATGGCATGCGCCCGGTAA
>NZ_JBNNWE010000218.1:0-1424 GCF_050280905.1 Pseudomonas sp. NPDC086278 | reverse complement strand
TATCATAATGTTAAAGAGCATTTATTTTATCTTGTCGGCGGGGCGACCAAGGTTATTACGCTATCGATGAACGAAACCGGCGTCAGTGGTCTGCTTCACAGCTTCGTAGGTCAGGGTGCCGGAACGGGAAACGATACCGACCTTGCCTGGCAAGTGAATGTGACCTGGCATGATGCCGATCTTGCATTCGCCTGGAGTGATCACGCCTGGGCAGTTAGGACCGATCAGGACTACGCCCAGCTCGTCGCATTTGACCTTGGCATCCAGCATATCCAGGGTAGGAATGCCTTCAGTGATGCAAACGATCAGCTTGATGCCGCCGAACGCTGCTTCCAGGATGGAGTCCTTGCAGAAAGGAGCTGGAACGTAGATCACGCTGGCGGTGGCGCCAGTGGCAGCTACAGCGTCTTTCACGGTGTTGAACACTGGCAGACCCAGGTGTTCGGTGCCGCCTTTACCAGGAGTAACGCCACCAACCATCTTGGTGCCGTATTCGATGGCTTGCTGGGTGTGGAAACTACCTTGCGAACCGGTAATACCCTGGCAGATAACTTTGGTGTCTTTATTGATCAGGACGCTCATTATTTGCCCTCCGCAGCTTTAACGACTTGTTGAGCAGCGTCGGTCAGGCTGGTAGCAGCGATGATGTTCAAACCGCTTTCTGCCAGTACTTTAGCGCCCAGCTCAGCGTTGTTGCCTTCAAGGCGAACAACAACCGGGATTTTCACGCCGACTTCTTTCACTGCACCGATGATGCCTTCGGCAATCATGTCGCAACGAACGATGCCGCCGAAGATGTTGACCAATACTGCAGCGACGTTAGTGTCGGACAGGATGATCTTGAACGCTTCGGTAACGCGTTCTTTGGTAGCACCGCCGCCCACGTCGAGGAAGTTGGCTGGTTTGCCGCCATGCAGGTTGACGATGTCCATGGTACCCATGGCCAGGCCAGCACCGTTGACCATGCAACCGATGTTGCCTTCCAGTGCTACGTAGTTCAGTTCGAACTTGGCAGCGTGCGCTTCGCGCGGATCGTCTTGCGACGGATCGTGGAAAGTCTTCAGCTTAGGCTGACGGTACATGGCGTTGGCGTCGATGTTGATCTTCGCGTCGAGGCAATGCAGATCGCCGTCAGCCTTGATCACCAGCGGGTTCACTTCCAGCAGCGCCAGGTCGTGATCCTTGAACAGCTTGGCCAGACCGACGAATATCTTGGCGAACTGAGCAACTTGCTTGCCTTCCAGACCCAGCTGGAATGCCAGCTCGCGACCCTGGAATGGCTGAGCGCCAACCAGTGGATCGATAGTGGCTTTCAGAATTTTTTCTGGAGTGTCGTGAGCGATTTTCTCGATGTCCACGCCACCTTCGGCCCTCGCGGCGGGATTCGACCAGTACTTGCTGAATGATGCTGCTGCGCGTGACCA
>NZ_JBNNWE010000217.1:0-1442 GCF_050280905.1 Pseudomonas sp. NPDC086278 | reverse complement strand
GAAGCTACGGGTATCACTTAGGTGATGCGGTAGAGGAGCGTTCTGTAAGCCTGTGAAGGTGAGTTGAGAAGCTTGCTGGAGGTATCAGAAGTGCGAATGCTGACATGAGTAACGACAATGGGTGTGAAAAACACCCACGCCGAAAGACCAAGGTTTCCTGCGCAACGTTAATCGACGCAGGGTTAGTCGGTCCCTAAGGCGAGGCTGAAAAGCGTAGTCGATGGAAAACAGGTTAATATTCCTGTACTTCTGGTTATTGCGATGGAGGGACGGAGAAGGCTAGGCCAGCTTGGCGTTGGTTGTCCAAGTTTAAGGTGGTAGGCTGGAATCTTAGGTAAATCCGGGGTTCTAAGGCCGAGAGCTGATGACGAGTGTTCTTTTAGAACACGAAGTGGTTGATGCCATGCTTCCAAGAAAAGCTTCTAAGCTTCAGGTAACCAGGAACCGTACCCCAAACCGACACAGGTGGTTGGGTAGAGAATACCAAGGCGCTTGAGAGAACTCGGGTGAAGGAACTAGGCAAAATGGCACCGTAACTTCGGGAGAAGGTGCGCCGGTGAGGGTGAAGCATTTACTGCGTAAGCCCATGCCGGTCGAAGATACCAGGCCGCTGCGACTGTTTATTAAAAACACAGCACTCTGCAAACACGAAAGTGGACGTATAGGGTGTGACGCCTGCCCGGTGCCGGAAGGTTAATTGATGGGGTTAGCTAACGCGAAGCTCTTGATCGAAGCCCCGGTAAACGGCGGCCGTAACTATAACGGTCCTAAGGTAGCGAAATTCCTTGTCGGGTAAGTTCCGACCTGCACGAATGGCGTAACGATGGCGGCGCTGTCTCCACCCGAGACTCAGTGAAATTGAAATCGCTGTGAAGATGCAGTGTATCCGCGGCTAGACGGAAAGACCCCGTGAACCTTTACTATAGCTTTGCACTGGACTTTGAATTTGCTTGTGTAGGATAGGTGGGAGGCTTTGAAGCGTGGACGCCAGTTCGCGTGGAGCCAACCTTGAAATACCACCCTGGCAACTTTGAGGTTCTAACTCAGGTCCGTTATCCGGATCGAGGACAGTGTATGGTGGGTAGTTTGACTGGGGCGGTCTCCTCCTAAAGAGTAACGGAGGAGTACGAAGGTGCGCTCAGACCGGTCGGAAATCGGTCGTAGAGTATAAAGGCAAAAGCGCGCTTGACTGCGAGACAGACACGTCGAGCAGGTACGAAAGTAGGTCTTAGTGATCCGGTGGTTCTGTATGGAAGGGCCATCGCTCAACGGATAAAAGGTACTCCGGGGATAACAGGCTGATACCGCCCAAGAGTTCATATCGACGGCGGTGTTTGGCACCTCGATGTCGGCTCATCACATCCTGGGGCTGAAGCCGGTCCCAAGGGTATGGCTGTTCGCCATTTAAAGTGGTACGCGAGCTGGGTTTAGAACGTCGTGAG
>NZ_JBNNWE010000216.1:0-1475 GCF_050280905.1 Pseudomonas sp. NPDC086278 | reverse complement strand
GGCCGCCGTTCACCGTGACGATTTTCAGGGCAACCTGGCGGCGAACGACAAAGACGTCGTCTCGGCGCCGGTGCCCATCGTCGTTACGCTGGTATCGGTGACATCATCAAGGTTACCGTGAAGGAAGCAATTCCTCGCGGTAAAGTGAAAAAAAGGCCAAGTGATGACTGCAGTAGTAGTCCGCACTCGTCACGGCGTACGCCGTGCTGATGGCTCCATTATCCGCTTTGATGGCAACGCTGCTGTTCTTCTGAACAACAAGCAAGAGCCGATCGGCACCCGTATCTTTGGGCCAGTGACCCGTGAACTTCGTACTGAGAAGTTCATGAAGATCGTCTCGCTCGCCCCAGAAGTGCTGTAAGGAGATCCGACATGCAAAAGATTCGTCGTGACGACGAGATCATCGTGATCGCCGGCAAAGACAAAGGTAAGCGCGGTAAGGTGCTTAAGGTTCTCGCTAATAACCGTCTGGTTATTGGTGGTCTGAACCTGGTTAAGCGTCATACCAAGCCTAACCCGATGTCGGGCGTACAAGGCGGTATCGTCGAAAAAGAAGCTCCACTGGACGCTTCTAACGTCGCCATTTTCAACGGCGAAACCAACAAGGCTGATCGCGTTGGTTTCAAAGTAGAAGACGGCAAGAAAATTCGTGTCTTCAAGTCGACCCAAAAAGCGGTTGATGCTTGAACACTGCTAGGTAGAAGACCATGGCACGACTAAAAGAGATTTACTGGAAGGAAATCGCACCGAAGCTTAAGGAAGAACTTAAGCTTTCGAACGTGATGGAAGTTCCACGCGTTACAAAAATCACCCTGAACATGGGTCTGGGCGAAGCGGTCGGTGACAAGAAAGTCATCGAGCACGCTGTTGCCGACCTGGAAAAGATCACCGGTCAGAAAGTCGTTGTGACTTACGCTCGGAAATCCATCGCTGGCTTTAAAGTCCGTGAAGGTTGGCCGATCGGCGTCAAAGTGACCCTGCGCCGTGAGCGTATGTACGAATTCCTGGATCGTCTGCTGTCGATCTCCCTGCCTCGGGTCCGCGACTTCCGCGGCCTGAATGCCAAGTCCTTCGATGGTCGTGGTAACTACAGCATGGGCGTTAAAGAGCAGATCATCTTCCCGGAAATCGACTACGACAAGATCGATGCTCTCCGCGGTCTGGACATTACCCTGACCACCACTGCCAAGAACGATGATGAAGGTCGCGCATTGCTGCGTGCTTTCAAATTCCCGTTCCGCAACTGATTGGAGTAGGAAAATGGCCAAGATGAGCATGAAAAACCGCGAGCTGAAGCGTCAGCTCACGGTTGCCAAGTACGCCAAAAAGCGTGCAGCACTGAAAGCTATCATCGTTGATCTGAACGCAAGTCCAGAAGCGCAGATTCTGCGGGTTTTGCATGTGTCGGCTCCTAGGCAATGCTGCGCAGTTTAGCCTAGGCAACTGGCCGGGCGTGCTAAACTCGCCGCCGTTTT
>NZ_JBNNWE010000215.1:0-1482 GCF_050280905.1 Pseudomonas sp. NPDC086278 | reverse complement strand
TTCTATTGTTGGCCCCTCTTTACTTTCCGTTAATGGAAAATTTGAGAAGCATTGGTACTCTTGAGGATTATTCTAAAAGAACTCAGCGCCCATATGACCGGACATTTTTTTGCCCTTGAATACACGACCAGGAGTCTGGCACTGGCCGATAGAGCCTGGAACGCGGTGGGACACGGAGTTACCGTGGGTATTATCTTGCCCGCGGAAGTTCCAACGCTTGATCGTACCCTGGAAGCCTTTACCCTTGGACTGACCGGTTACATCAACCAGTTGGCCAGCGGCGAAGATTTCAGCGTTGATCAGATCGCCGGCCTGGTACTCGCCTTCTTCAAGGCGGAATTCCATTACGGTACGACCAGCGGCAACGTTCGCCTTAGCGAAGTGGCCAGCCTGAGCAGCTGTAACACGCGAAGCACGACGCTCGCCTACAGTGACTTGCACTGCACGATAGCCATCGGTCTCTTCAGTTTTGAACTGGGTGACGCGATTCGGCTCGATCTCAATGACCGTGACCGGAATGGAGACACCTTCTTCGGTGAAAATACGGGTCATACCGCATTTACGACCGACTACACCAATAGTCATGTTGTAAACCTCATGAGTGTACGGGGCTTTCACCCGCTATGGCCGCCCATTTCAGAGCGTTACACGACTAAGACCGAGTCTTAGCCGAGGCTGATCTGCACTTCCACACCGGCCGCAAGATCAAGCTTCATAAGAGCATCAACGGTTTTATCCGTTGGCTGGACGATGTCCAGAACGCGCTTATGAGTACGGATCTCGTACTGGTCACGCGCGTCTTTGTTGACGTGCGGGGAGACCAGAACGGTGAACCGCTCTTTACGGGTAGGCAGTGGAATTGGACCACGCACTTGAGCACCAGTACGTTTCGCGGTTTCCACGATTTCCTGGGTGGATTGGTCGATCAGGCGATGGTCAAAAGCCTTCAACCTGATACGGATTTGCTGATTTTGCATTGGATTTCAGACTCCGGCTGCTATTCCCAGCGAGCGCAATACGCCCGTTAAAAGGAGGCGCAATTCTATAGACGGGTTTCCATAGTGTCAACCCAATAAAAAAGCCCCCGCTAGGCGGGGGCTTTTTCAAATCATCACTTATTAAGCGATGATTTTGGCTACGACGCCAGCGCCGACGGTACGACCGCCTTCACGAATAGCGAAACGCAGACCATCTTCCATTGCGATGGTTTTGATCAGGGTGACAACCATTTTGATGTTGTCGCCTGGCATTACCATTTCAACGCCTTCCGGCAGTTCGCAGTTACCGGTCACGTCAGTGGTCCGGAAGTAGAACTGTGGACGGTAGCCTTTGAAGAACGGAGTGTGGCGACCGCCTTCTTCTTTGCTCAACACGTACACTTCAGCTTCGAAGGTAGTGTGCGGCTTAACCGAACCTGGCATGGATCGAGGAGTGGGATCACAAGCATCATCCGATGCCGAAGGCCAGCGGCGTCGATGTCCT
>NZ_JBNNWE010000214.1:0-1528 GCF_050280905.1 Pseudomonas sp. NPDC086278 | reverse complement strand
CGCTGTCGATGCTGACCCTGAACGCATTGGTCGCCGCTGACGGGGTAATTATCCCCATGCAGTGCGAGTACTTTGCGCTCGAAGGTTTGAGCGACCTTGTGGATAACATCAAGCGCATCGCCGAACTGCTCAACCCGAACCTGAAAGTCGAAGGCCTGCTGCGGACCATGTATGACCCGCGCCTGAGCCTGATGAATGACGTATCGGCGCAGCTCAAGGAACACTTTGGCGAGCAGCTGTACGACACGGTGATTCCACGCAACATCCGCTTGGCCGAGGCGCCAAGTTATGGCATGCCGGCGCTGGCTTACGACAAAGCATCGCGGGGCGCTATCGCCTATCTGGCATTGGCCGGCGAGTTGGTTCGTCGTCAACGCAAAAACTCACGCACCGCCGCCGCTCAGGCAACTTAAGGAATCCCATGGCCGTCAAGAAACGAGGTCTCGGACGTGGACTGGATGCACTGCTGAGTGGTCCGACTGTCAGTTCACTGGAAGAACAGGCGGTGCAAGCCGATCAGCGCGAGCTGCAACACCTGCCCCTGGACCTGATCCAGCGCGGCAAGTATCAGCCGCGTCGGGACATGGATCCGCAGGCGCTGGAAGAACTGGCGCAGTCGATCAAATCCCAAGGCGTGATGCAGCCGATTGTGGTGCGTCCGATCGGCAGCGGTCGATTCGAAATCATCGCCGGCGAGCGCCGTTGGCGTGCCAGCCAGCAAGCTGGCAAGGAAACCATCCCGGCGATGGTGCGCGACGTGCCGGATGAAACCGCGATCGCCATGGCGCTGATCGAGAACATCCAGCGCGAAGACCTCAACCCGATCGAAGAAGCCGTGGCCCTGCAGCGTTTGCAGCAGGAGTTCCAGCTGACGCAGCAGCAAGTCGCCGAGGCCGTGGGCAAATCCCGGGTGACCGTGGCCAACCTGCTACGCTTGATCGCGTTGCCGGAAGTCATCAAAACCATGCTGTCGCACGGTGACCTCGAAATGGGTCACGCCCGTGCCTTGCTCGGTTTGCCGGAGAATCAACAGGTTGAGGGGGCGCGACATGTTGTCGCACGGGGGCTGACAGTGCGCCAAACCGAGGCACTGGTTCGCCAGTGGTTGAGTGGTAAACCGGAGCCTGTGGAGCCTGCAAAACCGGACCCGGATATCGCCCGACTGGAACAGCGTCTGGCCGAGCGCCTAGGCTCTGCGGTGCAGATCCGCCACGGAAAGAAGGGCAAAGGGCAGTTGGTGATTGGCTACAACTCCCTCGACGAGCTTCAAGGCGTGCTTGCGCACATCCGCTGAAACATTTCCTCATGTAGCGCGCAGTCGGAAATCACTACCTGACTGTTGAATAGGGGCTGAACCGCCCCTATACTCTGCGCGCATTTTGTCGGCACAAATTATGCCAAGTTATTGAATTCTGGCAGCCGACCATTGGAGGGGCACTGCCAAGCCTTCGAAAGAACTGTTGGCTGAATTTCCTCACCGTCTGATCGACATTCTCGACCCCGCGCAGAGCTATTCCGCCGCCGATTT
>NZ_JBNNWE010000213.1:0-1531 GCF_050280905.1 Pseudomonas sp. NPDC086278 | reverse complement strand
CGCGCGCAACATCGGGGGCGACCTGTTCGTGTCGATCTTCCTTATCGGCCTGATCGTCGGCCAGTTCGCCTCGGGCCTCTCGGCGCAGGCCAGCGCTCTCGTTCAGGCAATTGGCATGTCCATTGGTCTGGCAGGGCAGGGCGTTGCGTTCACTGGTGACTTTGGCTTCCATTTCGTCGCGGTATCCACTTTTGTGGCTGGTGCGATGTTCATGATGTGGCTGGGTGAGCAGATTACTGAGCGTGGTGTTGGCAACGGTATCTCGATGTTGATTTTTTCGGGTATCGTCGCCGGTCTTCCGAGAGCGATAGGGCAGTCTTTCGAGTCTGCACGTCAGGGTGATATCAATATCTTCGCCCTGGTTGCCATCGGTTTGCTGGCAGTAGCGATTATCGGTTTTGTGGTGTTCATTGAGCGTGGCCAGCGTCGTATTGCTGTTCACTACGCCAAGCGTCAGCAGGGCCGCAAGGTTTTTGCTGCGCAGACCAGCCACTTGCCGCTGAAGGTGAACATGGCCGGTGTTATTCCGGCCATTTTCGCGAGCAGCATTTTGCTGTTCCCGGCTTCGTTGGGTGCCTGGTTCGGTCAGTCTGAAGGTATGGGCTGGTTGCAGGACATCTCACAGTCGATCGCTCCTGGTCAGCCGTTGAATATTCTGCTGTTTAGTGCAGGGATTATTTTCTTCTGCTTCTTCTATACGGCGTTGATGTTCAATCCGAAAGACGTAGCGGAAAACCTGAAGAAGTCCGGTGCCTTTATTCCGGGCATCCGTCCAGGTGAGCAGTCCGCGCGCTACATTGATGGCGTTTTGACTCGCTTGACCATGTTCGGTGCTCTTTACATGACGGCCGTGTGCTTGTTGCCCCAGTTCCTGGTGGTTGCAGCAAACGTACCGTTCTACCTTGGCGGGACCTCGTTGCTGATCGTCGTCGTGGTTGTGATGGACTTCATGTCCCAAGTACAATCGCACCTCGTTTCGCACCAGTACGAATCCCTGATGAAGAAAGCCAACCTGAAGGGTTACGGCAGCGGCATGTTGCGCTGAGTACCCATAAGGTTCGAGGAGTTGGTGATGAAAGTTCGTGCATCGGTGAAAAAGCTGTGCCGTAACTGCAAGATTATTCGCCGCGAAGGTGTTGTTCGAGTAATTTGCAGCGCGGAACCGCGTCACAAACAGCGCCAAGGCTGAGTGTGATTGTGCTTCAAGCCCGGTAGCTAGTGCGCTACCGGGTTGATTATTTGTTATTACAGCGATATTATCTCGCGCCCTATTTCTTGGCTTCCGGGGCGTAGGTAGCTGTCAATTGGAGTCCCACTGAATGGCCCGTATTGCAGGCGTTAACATTCCAGATAACAAGCATACTGTTATCTCGCTGACCTACATCTATGGTGTTGGTCGCACTACTGCACAGAAGATCTGTGCAGTGACTGGGGTAATAACCGGCGTCGCACAACTGCTTGAGCAATGGGATGGCATTAGGTTGCGCCAACGGCTCGCCGCCGGTGACACAGACATAACGCGGGCGGAAAC
>NZ_JBNNWE010000212.1:0-1647 GCF_050280905.1 Pseudomonas sp. NPDC086278 | reverse complement strand
GGCCTTCGCTTCAGGTCGAGGGCGTCAAAATCGTCCTCGAGCCGCAAGCGATGACTGGCAATCTTTTCTTGCAGGGCGGTGATGGCGGCCGGGTGTGGTTTCGGAGTTGGTTTGCGGAATTTCTTCGCGCAGACGGCCAATCTCGTGTTCCAGGTCGATAGCGTGCAGCAGTTCACGGACAGCTTCGGCACCCATGCGGGCATCGAAATCGTCGCCGAACTCTTCCAGCGCTTCGAAGTACTGCTCATCGTTCAGCAGCTGACCTTTCTCAAGGGTGGTCATGCCTGGATCGATAACGACATAGCTCTCGAAGTAGAGAACGCGTTCGATATCACGCAGGGTCATGTCCATCAGCAAGCCGATACGCGACGGCAGCGATTTCAGGAACCAGATGTGGGCAACCGGCGAAGCCAGTTCGATGTGCGCCATGCGCTCACGACGAACTTTAGCCAGCGCGACTTCAACGCCGCACTTCTCGCAGATCACGCCACGATGTTTCAAGCGCTTGTACTTACCGCACAGGCACTCGTAATCCTTTACCGGGCCAAAGATCTTGGCGCAGAACAGGCCGTCACGCTCAGGTTTGAACGTACGGTAGTTGATGGTTTCCGGCTTTTTAACTTCGCCGAACGACCACGAACGGATCATCTCAGGCGATGCCAATCCAATACGGATGGCGTCGAACTCTTCGACTTGACCCTGGTTTTTCAGCAAATTCAGTAGGTCTTTCAAGGCCTTTCCTCCTGGCGGAGCAGAGAGCGGGCAATCCTGCCCCGCTCTCGATTCGCGTCACGTGTTATTCGGTTTCCAGATCGATATCGATGCCGAGGGAACGAATTTCCTTGATCAACACGTTGAAGGACTCGGGCATGCCCGGCTCCATACGGTGATCGCCATCCACGATGTTTTTGTACATCTTGGTACGGCCGTTCACATCGTCCGACTTCACTGTGAGCATTTCTTGCAGAGTGTAAGCGGCACCGTATGCTTCCAGTGCCCAGACCTCCATCTCCCCGAAACGCTGACCACCGAACTGTGCCTTACCACCCAGCGGCTGCTGGGTAACCAGGCTGTACGAACCGGTAGAACGAGCGTGCATCTTGTCGTCTACCAAGTGGTTCAGCTTCAGCATGTACATGTAGCCAACAGTAACCGGGCGCTCGAACTTGTTGCCCGTACGGCCGTCGGTCAGCTGCATCTGGCCGCTTTCTGGCAGGTCTGCCAGTTTCAGCATGGCCTTGATTTCGCTTTCCTTGGCGCCGTCGAACACTGGAGTGGCCATTGGAACGCCGCCACGCAGGTTCTTCGCCAGATCCAGGATTTCCTGGTCGGAGAAGCTATCCAGATCTTCGTTACGACCGCCGATCTGGTTGTAGATCTCGTCCAGGAAGGTACGAAGCTCAGCAACTTTACGCTGCTCTTCGATCATCCGGTTGATCTTCTCGCCCAGGCCTTTGGCCGCGAGGCCAAGGTGGGTTTCAAGGATCTGACCAACGTTCATACGCGACGGTACGCCCAACGGGTTGAGGACAACGTCGACCGGGGTGCCATTGGCATCGTGCGGCATGTCTTCAACCGGCATGATCACGGAGTCGCGCCTTTGCCTTCGGCCGGATTGGCCTTGACCAGTTGATAGGGCAGGTTGCC
>NZ_JBNNWE010000211.1:0-1717 GCF_050280905.1 Pseudomonas sp. NPDC086278 | reverse complement strand
CGTCAGGTTGCTCAGCAAGCGGCCGATGTTCGGGCATTGCTCGGCGTATTTCGGCGCGGTGACGGTCCAGACCGTGGCCATGCCCTCGTTCGGGCGATCAAGGGTGTGATCGTCAGCAGTGGCAAGGACGTCTTCATCGTCGGCGCCGACATCACCGAATTTGTCGAGAACTTCAAGCTGCCTGATGCAGAGCTTGTCGCTGGCAACCTCGAAGCCAACAAGATTTTCAGCGATTTCGAAGACCTCAACGTCCCGACTGTTGCCGCGATCAACGGCATCGCACTGGGTGGCGGTCTTGAAATGTGCCTGGCGGCGGACTACCGCGTCATGTCCACCAAGGCCAAGATCGGTCTGCCGGAAGTCAAGCTGGGCATCTACCCTGGCTTCGGCGGCACCGTGCGTCTGCCGCGCCTGATCGGTGCCGACAATGCCATCGAGTGGATTGCCGCCGGCAAGGAAAACCGTCCTGAAGACGCGCTGAAAGTCGGCGCTGTGGACGCAGTGGTTGCTCCCGAGAAGCTGCAGGAAGCTGCTCTGGAACTGATCAAGCGCGCCATCTCGGGCGAGTTTGACTACAAGGCCAAGCGTCAGCCGAAGCTGGAAAAGCTGAAGCTGAACGCAATCGAACAAATGATGGCTTTCGAAACCGCCAAAGGTTTCGTCGCCGGTCAGGCTGGCCCGAACTATCCGGCGCCGGTTGAAGCAATCAAAACCATCCAGAAAGCCGCGAACTTCGGTCGCGACAAAGCGCTGGAAGTCGAAGCTGCAGGTTTCGTCAAACTGGCCAAGACCTCTGCCGCGCAGAGCTTGATCGGTCTGTTCCTGAACGATCAGGAGCTGAAGAAAAAGGCCAAGGCCTACGACGAAATCGCCAAAGACGTGAAGCAGGCCGCCGTATTGGGCGCCGGCATCATGGGCGGCGGTATCGCTTATCAGTCGGCGTCCAAGGGCACGCCGATCCTGATGAAAGACATCAACGAGCACGGCATCGAGCAAGGTCTGGCTGAAGCCGCCAAGCTGCTGGTGGGCCGCGTTGATAAAGGCCGCATGACTCCAGCGAAAATGGCTGAAGTGCTCAACGGCATTCGTCCAACCCTGTCCTACGGTGATTTTGGTCACGTGGATCTGGTGGTTGAAGCTGTCGTCGAGAACCCGAAGGTCAAGCAAGCCGTTCTGGCCGAAGTCGAAGACAAGGTCAAAGAGGACACCATCCTCGCGTCCAACACCTCGACCATTTCCATCACCTTGCTGGCCAAAGCCCTCAAGCGTCCGGAAAACTTCGTCGGCATGCACTTTTTCAACCCGGTGCACATGATGCCGCTGGTTGAAGTGATTCGTGGCGAGAAGTCCAGCGAGCTGGCCGTTGCCACCACCGTTGCCTACGCCAAGAAAATGGGCAAGACCCCGATCGTCGTCAACGACTGCCCGGGCTTCCTGGTCAACCGCGTCCTGTTCCCGTACTTCGGCGGTTTCGCCAAGCTGGTCAGCGCCGGTGTGGACTTCGTCCGTATCGACAAAGTCATGGAAAAATTCGGCTGGCCAATGGGCCCGGCGTACCTGATGGACGTGGTCGGCATCGACACCGGCCACCACGGTCGTGACGTGATGGCTGAAGGTTTCCCTTTTCGATCCGCACGCAACGAACAAAAGCCAATTGGCCGAACAGACGTTTGCACTCAATTGGCAGCTTGTACGAAAACAAACGACAGCTCGGGAA
>NZ_JBNNWE010000210.1:0-1757 GCF_050280905.1 Pseudomonas sp. NPDC086278 | reverse complement strand
TGCCATCTACTAGCTCCACTGTTGTCTTGCGACGCTATTGTCTTGCAAGAAAAGCAAAATGGCAGGAACGAATTCCCGCCAAATTTAGGGGTACAAGAGTCTAAAGAGGATCTTGCCCCCAGTCAAGGCAAGGCCCCGACCTCTCCGCTCATCCAACCTCGACAAATTGTCTTGATTCGATGAACGGAATGGCCGGGGCCTTACGCTTATTTATCGCAGAACTCAGTTACCGCTAGAGTTCAGCGCTTCGGTCAGTGCAGCTTCCACTTCACTGGCGCTTACGCGCAACGGTTTGTCAGCATCACGACGACGCTTGCGCTCGCTGTGATAAGCCAGACCGGTACCGGCCGGGATCAGACGACCCACGACCACGTTTTCTTTCAGGCCGCGCAGGTAATCGCGCTTGCCGGTTACCGCCGCTTCGGTCAGTACGCGAGTGGTTTCCTGGAAGGAAGCCGCCGAGATGAACGATTCGGTGGACAACGACGCCTTGGTGATACCCAACAGCACGCGAGTGAACTTGGAAACGAATTTCTCGTCGCCAGCCAGACGCTCGTTCTCTACCAGAACGTGAGTCAATTCCATCTGGTCGCCCTTGATGAAACTGGAATCGCCGGATTCAGCGATTTCAACTTTACGCAGCATCTGACGCAGGATGGTCTCGATGTGCTTGTCGTTGATCTTCACGCCCTGCAGACGGTAAACGTCCTGGATCTCGTTCACGATGTACTTGGCCAGCGCACTCACACCCAGCAAACGCAGAATATCGTGTGGATCGCTCGGACCGTCGGAGATAACTTCGCCGCGGTTTACCTGTTCGCCTTCGAAGACGTTCAGGTGACGCCACTTCGGAATCAGCTCTTCGTACGGATCGCTACCGTCGTTCGGGGTAATAACCAGACGGCGCTTGCCTTTGGTTTCTTTACCGAACGCGATGGTGCCGCTGACTTCAGCCAGAATCGAGGCTTCTTTCGGACGACGTGCTTCGAACAAGTCCGCAACACGCGGCAGACCACCGGTGATGTCACGGGTCTTCGAAGTCTCTTGCGGAATACGAGCGATAACATCACCGATCGCGATTTTCGCACCGTCCGCTACACCGACCAAGGCGTTAGCAGGCAGGAAGTACTGAGCAATTACGTCGGTACCCGGCAGCAAGAGATCCTTGCCGTTGTCATCAACCATCTTCACAGCAGGACGGATATCTTTACCGGCCGCTGGACGATCTTTGGCGTCGAGTACTTCAATGTTGGTCATACCGGTCAATTCGTCAGTCTGACGCTTGATCGTGATGCCTTCTTCCATGCCCACGTAGGTCACGGTACCTTTCATTTCGGTAACGATTGGGTGAGTGTGCGGATCCCACTTGGCCACGATTGCGCCAGCGTCGACCTTGTCACCTTCTTTAACCGAAATCACAGCACCGTACGGCAGCTTGTAGCGCTCGCGCTCACGACCGAAGTCATCAGCGATCGCCAGCTCACCGGAACGGGACACAGCCACCAGGCAACCATCCACTCGCTCAACGTGCTTCAGGTTATGCAGACGGACGGTACCGCCATTCTTCACCTGAACGCTGTCGGCCGCGGAGGTCCGGCTTGCCGCACCACCGATGTGGAACGTACGCATGGTCAGCTGGGTACCCGGCTCACCGATGGACTGCGCCGCCGGTACGCGGGTTCATCAGCGTGACGCACATCACCGGGAATTCACCGCCCAGGGACGCGTCTTTCACCAGCACGGGGAAGCCTTGCTCT
>NZ_JBNNWE010000209.1:0-1763 GCF_050280905.1 Pseudomonas sp. NPDC086278 | reverse complement strand
GTCACCATTTAAATCGACTGATACACCGCTTTCGCGAGCAAGCCCGCTCCCACATCTGGTTTCGCCTCCGTCTTGGACTCATGGATGACGAAGACCGCGAGAACGAAGGCGACCTGATCATGGCCGCCGAGTGCTGCAAGGCCGAGCACATCAACTTCATGGCCAAACACGCCCGTGGCCTGATCTGCATGCCGATGAGCCGCGAGCGCTGCGAGCTGTTGAAGCTGCCGCTGATGGCGCCGCGCAACGGTTCCGGGTTCGGCACCAAGTTCACCGTGTCCATCGAAGCGGCCGAGGGTGTGACCACCGGTATTTCGGCGGCCGACCGTGCGCGCACCGTGCAAGCGGCGGCGGCCAAGGACGCCAAGGCCGACGATATCGTCAGCCCTGGCCACATCTTCCCGCTGATGGCCCAGGCCGGCGGCACCCTGGCCCGCGCCGGCCACACCGAAGCCGCCTGCGATCTGGCGCGCATGGCCGGTTTCGAGCCAAGCGGGGTGATCTGCGAAGTGATGAACGACGATGGCACCATGTCCCGTCGCACCGAACTCGAAGCCTTTGCCGCCGAACACAACATCAAGATCGGCACCATCGCCGACCTGATTCACTACCGGATGATCCACGAACGTACCGTTCAGCGGATTGCCGAGCAGCCCCTGGACAGCGAACTGGGCCAATTCAACCTGGTGACCTATCGTGATTCCGTGGAAGGCGACGTGCACATGGCCCTGACGCTGGGCACCGTGTGCGCCGAAGAGCCAACGCTGGTTCGCGTGCACAACATGGACCCGCTGCGCGACCTGTTGATGGTCAAGCAACCGGGGCGCTGGAGCCTGCGCGCCGCGATGGCTGCGGTCGCCGAGGCCGGCAGCGGCGTGGTGCTGTTGCTCGGTCACCCGCTGGATGGTGACGTGTTGCTGGCGCACATTCGCGAAACGGCTGACCAGAGCACAGTGAAAAAACCGACCACCTACAGCATTGTTGGTGCCGGTTCGCAGATCCTCCGGGACCTGGGCGTGCGCAAAATGCGCTTGATGAGTGCGCCAATGAAATTTAATGCGATATCCGGTTTCGATCTGGAAGTTGTAGAATACGTGCCCTCCGAATAAGGCCCGTTGTTTGCGGCCCTTGATTCGCGGTTAACAAATCACTGAGGGATGCGTAGAAAACGCGTCCCGGCTCTTTAAGAGATCTAACGAATGACCCTGAAGACCATCGAAGGTACCTTCATCGCCCCTAAAGGCCGCTACGCTTTGGTAGTGGGCCGTTTCAACAGCTTCGTTGTTGAAAGCCTGGTCAGCGGTGCCGTTGATGCCCTGGTTCGCCACGGCGTGAGCGAAAACGACATCACCCTCATTCGCGCGCCTGGCGCCTTCGAAATCCCGCTGGTTGCGCAGAAAGTCGCTCAAAAGGGCGAGTACGCAGCAATCATCGCCCTGGGCGCGGTCATTCGTGGCGGTACTCCGCACTTCGAATACGTGGCTGGCGAATGCACCAAGGGCCTGGCCCAGGTGTCCATGGAGTTCGGCGTGCCGGTCGCTTTCGGCGTGCTGACCGTTGATTCCATCGAGCAAGCCATCGAACGTTCCGGCACCAAGGCCGGTAACAAAGGTGCCGAAGCTGCCCTGTCCGCTCTGGAAATGGTCAGCCTGCTGGCGCAGTTGGAGGCTCGAGCAACCGGCCCCATGGCATCACAGCGACGCTCAGTGGGCGGATCAGGCAAAACAGCACGGCACCGATCGGCAGCGCCCGCCAGTCCCAAT
>NZ_JBNNWE010000208.1:0-1835 GCF_050280905.1 Pseudomonas sp. NPDC086278 | reverse complement strand
CCACTGCAACCAGCAACAGCCAGGAATACCAACGCAGGGCAAAGCGCGAGCGGCGGGCAGTTTGAAGCTTGGGCAGAGGTGGGGTGGCCATCAAGTTGAAGCCAGCAATGGTGTCTTTCAGGGAAACGTATTTACCCGATGCACCGGTGAAGACTTCAGCCACGAAGAACGGCTGCGACAAGAAACGCTGGATCTTACGAGCACGGTTTACCAACTGCTTGTCGGCTTCCGACAGCTCGTCCATACCCAGGATCGCAATGATGTCCTTCAGTTCTTTGTAACGCTGCAGAACGTACTGAACGCCGCGAGCGGTGTCGTAGTGGTCCTGGCCGATCACGTTCGGGTCCAGCTGACGCGAAGTCGAGTCGAGTGGATCGACCGCCGGGTAGATACCCAGGGAGGCGATGTCACGGGACAGAACGACGGTGGCGTCCAAGTGGGCGAAAGTGGTCGCTGGCGACGGGTCAGTCAAGTCATCCGCCGGTACGTATACCGCCTGGATCGAGGTGATCGAACCGTTTTTGGTCGAAGTGATGCGCTCTTGCAGAGTACCCATCTCTTCGGCCAGGGTCGGCTGGTAACCTACTGCGGAAGGCATACGGCCCAGCAGTGCGGATACTTCAGTACCGGCCAGGGTGTAACGATAGATGTTGTCGACGAACAGCAGAACGTCGTTACCTTCGTCACGGAACTTCTCGGCCATGGTCAGGCCGGTCAGTGCTACGCGCAGACGGTTACCCGGCGGCTCGTTCATCTGACCGTAAACCAGTGCCACTTTGTCCAGAACGTTGGAATCCTTCATATCGTGGTAGAAGTCGTTACCCTCACGAGTACGCTCACCCACACCGGCGAACACGGAATAACCGCTGTGCTCGATGGCGATGTTACGGATCAGTTCCATCATGTTTACGGTTTTGCCTACACCGGCACCACCGAACAGACCGACTTTACCGCCCTTGGCGAACGGGCAAACCAGGTCGATAACCTTGATGCCGGTTTCCAGCAGGTCGTTGCCGCCTGCCTGTTCAGCGAAGGTTGGCGCAGGACGGTGAATGCCCCAGCGCTCTTCGGTGTCGATCGGGCCAGCTTCGTCGATCGGGTTGCCGAGGACGTCCATGATCCGGCCCAGGGTCGCTTTACCGACTGGTACGGAGATGGCTGCGCCAGAGTCGGTGACTTCCAGACCGCGCTTCAAGCCTTCGGTGGAACCCATCGCAATGGTACGAACCACGCCGTCGCCCAGCTGCTGCTGAACTTCCAGGGTGGTTTCAGCCGCGCTCACTACTTTCAGCGCGTTGTAGATGCTCGGTACGCTGTCGCGTGGGAATTCCACGTCGATAACGGCGCCGATGATTTGAACGATACGTCCGCTACTCATAGCTGGATCCTCTGAATATTTGAACCGTTAAACCGCGGCAGCGCCGCCGACGATTTCCGAGATCTCTTGGGTGATCGCAGCCTGACGCGCCTTGTTGTAGATCAGCTGCAAATCGCTGATCAAATCACCGGCGTTGTCGGTAGCGTTCTTCATCGCGATCATCCGCGCAGCTTGTTCAGCCGCGTTGTTCTCGACCACCGCCTGGTAGACCTGCGACTCCACGTAACGGACCATCAAGCCGTCAAGCAGCTCTTTGGCGTCCGGTTCGTACAGATAATCCCAGTGGTGCTTGAGTTTCTGATCCGGGGTTGCCACCAGTGGAATCAACTGCTCCACGGTAGGCTGTTGCGTCATGGTGTTGTCAACACCTCGAACCTCGACCCGGACATGACACCGCTCAACCTCACGCCCGACGAAGTGGATGCGCTGGTCAAGTTCATGGAAGTCGGCTTGACCG
>NZ_JBNNWE010000207.1:0-1954 GCF_050280905.1 Pseudomonas sp. NPDC086278 | reverse complement strand
AACCTTTGTCGGTGTACGGCGCGAACAACCTCGGTAAATCGGCGTCGATCAACGCGCTGCAGTTCCCGATCCTGGCGCGCATGTCGGACATGAGTACGACCTTTAACGCCGGAAGTATCCAAAGAACCGCGTACAGTGTGGTAACGAACACCTGGCAAGTCTTTTACACGACCGCCGCGGATCAGTACCACGCTGTGCTCTTGCAGGTTGTGGCCTTCACCGCCGATGTACGAGGAAACCTCGAAACCGTTGGTCAGACGCACACGGCATACTTTACGCAGTGCCGAGTTAGGTTTTTTCGGCGTAGTGGTATACACACGGGTGCATACGCCACGACGTTGCGGGCAGTTCTGCAGCGCAGGCACGTCGGATTTCTCGACGATACGCTTACGCGGCTGACGTACCAGCTGGTTGATAGTTGCCATCTACTAGCTCCACTGTTGTCTTGCGACGCTATTGTCTTGCAAGAAAAGCAAAATGGCAGGAACGAATTCCCGCCAAATTTAGGGGTACATGCCCAGAGCGATACCCATTTTTTCCTGGTCATCCTTGGTCTTAGGCTCTACGGCAACCGAAATAACCGGCTCCGGGAAGTCCATGCGAACCAGGATAATTGGCTTGTCAGCGTTGCACAAAGTTTCACCAGTGGTGACGTCCTTCATGCCGATCAAGGCCGCGATGTCACCAGCGCGTACTTCCTTGATCTCTTCACGGGCGTTTGCGTGCATTTGCACCATACGACCCACGCGCTCTTTCTTGCCTTTAACCGAGTTGATCACGCCGTCGCCGGAGGCCAACACGCCCGAGTAAACTCGAACGAAGGTCAAGGTACCCACGAATGGGTCGGTAGCGATCTTGAACGCCAGCGCCGAGAACGGCTCGCTGTCGTCTGCGTGACGCTCCATTTCCTTGGTCTCGTCATCAGGGTCAGTACCCTTGATGGCAGGAATGTCGGTAGGAGCCGGCAGGTAATCGATCACGGCGTCGAGAACCAGGGGAACGCCCTTGTTCTTGAAGGAAGAACCGCAAACAGCCAAGACGATTTCGCCAGCGATTGTACGCTGACGCAGAGCGGCCTTGATTTCCGCGTTGGTGAGTTCTTCACCTTCGAGGTACTTGTTCATCAGCTCTTCGCTGGCTTCGGCCGCAGCCTCAACCATATTGCCGCGCCACTCGTCAGCCAATTCCTGCAGTTCAGCAGGGATAGGCTCGCGACGTGGAACCATGCCTTTGTCAGCATCGTTCCAGTAAACAGCTTCCATAGCCAACAGATCGATCTGACCCTGGAAGTTGTCTTCGGAACCGATAGCCAACTGGATCGGCACCGGAGTGTGACCCAGACGCTGCTTGATCTGACCGATCACGCGCAGGAAGTTTGCACCAGCACGGTCCATCTTGTTTACGTAAACAAGACGTGGAACGCCGTACTTGTTGGCTTGACGCCATACGGTTTCCGACTGCGGCTCAACACCCGAGGTACCGCAGAACACAACGACCGCGCCGTCGAGAACACGCAGGGAACGTTCAACTTCAATAGTGAAGTCAACGTGGCCCGGGGTGTCGATGACGTTGAAGCGGTATTGGTCTTTGTGCTGCTTCTCGGAACCCTGCCAGAAGGCGGTAATAGCAGCAGAAGTAATGGTAATACCACGCTCCTGCTCCTGAACCATCCAGTCTGTGGTCGCGGCGCCGTCATGCACCTCGCCCATTTTGTGACTTTTGCCAGTGTAAAAAAGGACGCGCTCGGTGGTGGTGGTTTTACCAGCATCCACGTGAGCAACGATACCAATGTTACGGTAGCGATTAATCGGTGTAGTACGAGCCATAAAGCCCTCGCAAAATTAGTGACGCTAAAATTACAAGTCGATGAACGAGCAACTGAGCGCATTGACCGCCACCACCCGCTCGTTGGCAGATGGCATGTCCAGAACCCAGGACAGCATGAGCCGGATCG
>NZ_JBNNWE010000206.1:0-2042 GCF_050280905.1 Pseudomonas sp. NPDC086278 | reverse complement strand
AACGACATGCACATCAACAAGCTTTTACTTGCAGTAGCTATTGGCGCGGTTCTGTCGGCGTCTACCGTATTGATTCCGGACAGCCTGTCCGGGATACCGCAACAAAGTGCTGAGCTTCACCTTCAACGGCCAGACCTACAAAGGCTTTGAAGGCGATTCCCTGGCCGCAGCCTTGCTGGCCAACGGCGTCGACATCATCGGTCGCAGCTTCAAGTATTCCCGTCCGCGCGGCATCTTCGCCGCCGGTGCCGAAGAGCCGAACGCGGTGCTGCAGATCGGCGCCACCGAAGCCACGCAGATTCCCAACGTGCGCGCCACGCAACAAGCGTTGTATCAAGGTCTGGTCGCCACCAGCACCAACGGCTGGCCGAGCGTGAACAACGACATGATGGGGATTCTCGGCAAAGTCGGCGGCAAGCTGATGCCGCCGGGTTTCTACTACAAAACCTTCATGTACCCGCAATCGTTCTGGATGACTTACGAGAAGTACATCCGCAAGGCTGCCGGCCTTGGCCGTTCGCCGACCGAGAACGACCCGGACACCTACGACTACATGAACCAGCACTGCGACGTGCTGATCGTCGGCGCCGGCCCTGCTGGCCTGGCCGCTGCACTGGCCGCTGCGCGCAGCGGTGCTCGGGTGATCCTCGCCGATGAGCAGGAAGAGTTCGGCGGCAGCCTGCTCGACTCCCGCGAAAGCCTCGACGGCAAGCCTGCCAGCGAGTGGGTCGCCAGTGTGATCGCCGAGCTGAAAGACACCCCGGACGTGCTGCTGTTGCCGCGCGCCACGGTCAACGGTTACCACGACCACAACTTCCTGACGATTCACGAGCGCCTGACCGATCACCTCGGCGACCGCGCGCCGATTGGCCAGGTCCGTCAGCGCATCCACCGGGTTCGCGCCAAACGCGTGGTCCTGGCGACCGGCGCTTGCGAGCGTCCGCTGGTCTACGGCAACAACGACGTGCCGGGCAACATGCTCGCCGGCGCTGTCTCCACTTACGTGCGCCGTTACGGCGTGGCACCGGGCAAGAAACTGGTGCTGTCGACCAACAACGACCACGCCTACCGCGTTGCCCTGGATTGGCTCGACGCCAGCCTGCAAGTGGTGGCCATCGCCGACGCCCGCAGCAACCCGCGCGGTGCGCTGGTGGAAGAAGCCCGCGCCAAAGGCATCCGCATCCTGACCGGCAGCGCTGTGATCGAAGCCCGTGGCAGCAAGCACGTCACCGCTGCTCGCATCGCCGCGATCGATGTCAAAGCCCACGCCGTGACCAGTCCTGGCGAATGGCTCGATTGCGATCTGGTCGCGACGTCCGGCGGTTACAGCCCGGTGGTTCACCTGGCTTCGCACCTGGGCGGCAAGCCGACCTGGCGTGAAGACATCCTCGGTTTCGTACCGGGCGAAGCACCGCAGAAACGCGTGTGCGTCGGTGGCATCAACGGCGTCTATGGCCTCGGCGATTCCCTGGCCGATGGTTTTGAGGGTGGCGTTCGCGCCGCCAGCGAAGCCGGTTTCAGTGTGGTTGAAGGCGTGTTGCCAAAAGCCCTGAGCCGTCTCGAAGAACCGACCCTGGCGCTGTTCCAGGTGCCGCACGAGAAAAACACCGCACGGGCGCCGAAGCAATTCGTCGACCTGCAAAACGACGTCACCGCTGCCGCCATCGAGCTGGCGACCCGCGAAGGCTTCGAGTCGGTCGAGCACGTCAAGCGCTACACCGCGCTGGGCTTCGGCACTGATCAGGGCAAGCTCGGCAACGTCAACGGCCTGGCGATTGCTGCCCGTTCGCTGAACGTGACCATCCCGCAGATGGGCACCACCATGTTCCGCCCGAACTACACGCCGGTGACTTTCGGCGCCGTGGCCGGTCGTCACTGTGGGCACATCTTCGAACCGGTTCGTCACACCGCGTTGCATCACTGGCACGTGAAGAACGGCGCCGAGTTCGAAGACGTCGGGCAGTGGAAACGTCCGTGGTACTTCCCGAAAAACGGTGAAGACATTCACGCCGCCGTGAAACGCGAATGCAAAGCCGTGCGCG
>NZ_JBNNWE010000205.1:0-2098 GCF_050280905.1 Pseudomonas sp. NPDC086278 | reverse complement strand
GGCTAATCAATCACCCCCTGTGATCGCTTTGTAGTGGTTGCAGCGATATTTTGAAATGCGGAAAGCTCCTACATACGTTATAGAGCCGTCCGACATCTATCCTTTTGCCCCGTTGCTAACGTGCCCGCCCATTTCGCGTGCACAGACCATGGACGGTTTGGACATCGCGCTTCATTTCCTCTTTGCTTAAGGATAAGCGTATGTTCGGTTCGGCCAATACGGCGCAATTCGCGCTCCACATCCCCGCTGTTCGTAACGATTTCAAAGTCCTTGCCTTTGACGGTGTCGAGGCCATCAGCGCCTTGTATGCGATCCAGGTTGAACTGGTCAGCGAAAACCCGGATATCGACCTGGAGAGCCTGCTCAGCCAGCCCGCCTTTCTTCAGTTCGGCCTTAACGGCGAAGGTCTTCATGGCCGGATCGAAGACGTCTTCGTGGGTGAAACCGGCAAACGCCTGACCCGTTATCGCCTGACCCTGGTGCCGGCGCTGCATTACTTGCAGTTCAGCCACGATCGGCGGATTTTCCAGAACCTGACCGTGCCGCAAATCATCGCTCAGGTGCTCAAGGGGCACGGCTTTCAGGCCAATGCGTTTACCTTCCAGGTCAGCACCAGCCCCGAGCGTGACTACTGCACGCAATACGCTGAAAGCGATTTGGAGTTCGTCCAGCGCCTGTGCGCTGAAGACGGTATCGCGTGGCATCACCAGCATTCGGCAGAGGGTCACCTGCTGGTGTTCACCGATGATCAGACCTGGTTCCCCCACTTGGGCGAGACCCCTTTTCAACAAGACTCCGGCATGGTGGCGCAACACCCGGTCGTGAGCCAGTTTTCGGCGGGCGTTCGCACCCGCACTAACACTACAACGCGCCGCGACTATGACTTCCAACGCCCGAATCTATTGCTGGAAAGCCGTTTTACCGCCGAGTTCAGCCCCGAGCTGGAAGACTATCGTTACCCGGTGTTCATCGAAAACGAACAACGCGGCAAGCAACTCGCTCGCCAGGCGCTGGAGCGGCATCGCACCGATTACCAGGTAACCGAGGGCCAAAGCGATCAACCGACCCTGCGCAGCGGTCACTTCTTCAACTTGACCGAACACCACCGTGAAGCCTGCAACGATTTGTGGCTGTTGCTCAGTGTGTCGCACGTTGGCAAGCAACCTCAGGCGCTGGAGGAAGCCATCACCAGCGACGTCAAACCTGAAGACGGCTTTACCCAAGGCTATCGAAACCGCTTCAGCGCCATTCCCTGGGACGTGTTTTACCGACCGCCGATGGTTTCACGCAAAACCCCGCTCGTGAGTCAGACCGCACGCGTGACCGGGCCGGTCGGTGAAGAGATCTATTGCGATGAATATGGTCGCGTGAAGATTGAGCTGCCGTGGGAACGGGCCGAACTCAACAGTGAAAAAAGCAGTTGCTGGGTGCGGGTCTCCAGCCACTGGGCGGGGCCAGATTACGGTGCCGTGACCATCCCGCGTATCGGCATGGAAGTAGTCGTCACCTATCTGGATGGCAATCCGGACAATCCGTTGATCACCGGTTGTGTCGCCAACAAAGTCACAGCCGTTGCGCATTCATTACCGGAGAACAAGACCAAAACCGTGTTGCGTAGCCACAGCTCCCCGCACACCGGTGGCTACAACGAACTGTCGCTTGAAGACCGCGCCGGGCAGGAAAAAATCTACCTGCGGGCGCAGCGCGACCTCGAGCAACTGATCCTCAACGACAGCGACACCCACATCGGTAACGACCGCCGCGAACAGATCACCCGCGACAGCCATAGCCTGATCGGCAACGACCGTTTCGAACAGGTGGACAACAACAGCGCCAGCCTGATCAAGGGCGACGAGTTGCACACCACCGAAGGTGCTCGCAACACCGTGATCGGCGGCAATGAATTGATCACCATCAGCGGCAACAGCAGCACGACGGCAGAGGGCACGTTGGTGATTCAGGCGGGGCCGCACGCTCATGTCACCGCCAGCCATGTGGTGATCAAGGGCGATTCGAGCTTGACGCTTGAGTGTGGCGGTCAGCACATCGTGATCAACGCCAGCGGGATTTTCAGCAGCGTGGCGATTGTCGAGGGTGG
>NZ_JBNNWE010000204.1:0-2172 GCF_050280905.1 Pseudomonas sp. NPDC086278 | reverse complement strand
GGCACTACACCGCCAGCGTCGCGGTGCACAGCGATTTGCGTCTGGTCGCGTTGACCGCGCCACGGGGCAATCGCTTTTTTATCTGGGACCTGGACTGGATCTGGAAACCATTACGTAAGCCTACATAGAGGCTTTCCCCGGGAACGAGTCCCGCAGCGGTGGCCCAACGGGCCAAATCGTCCTGTTCAAACCCCAACCAGAGATCACCGCAGGCCTCCCTGGCCCAACTCTGGTTGTGGCTACATAACTCTGTCACGAGCAGGCTACCGCCCGGTTGCAGCAGGTCGGCCATGTGCTTGAGCGCTTCGGCCGGCGCGGCGAAATGGTGCAGCACCATGTTCAGTACAACGCAATCGGCTTGAAGGCTCACACCGTTCAATGCATCGGCCAATTGCAGGCTGACGTTAGCCAGCGTTTCACGTTCGCAGACCTGACGCGCCAGTTCGAGCATCGCCGGGCTGTTGTCCAGCGCGGTCACTCGCGTGAAGCGCCGCGCCAGTTCCGGCAGGAATGCACCGTCACCCGGGCCGACTTCAATGGCGGTCGCGCCGTCGCTGAAGCTCAGTTTGTCGAGCAGTGCCAGCACGCTCTCGCGGTATTGCGGCAGGCCGGCGATCAGGTCTTGCTGGGCGCGAAATTTCTCCGCCACCCGTGAGAAAAAGTCCTGGCTGGCCGCTGCGCGTTGCCCGTGGACCTGGCTGATCCGCGATTGCACATCGGCAGGCAGGGTCAGGTTATCCACTTCTTCCAGCAACGCGGCGTGCAACTTGCCGCCCGGCAGTTCAGTGTGGGGCAGGGCGCGACGGTAGAAAATCGCATTGCCTTCACGTCGAGTCGCCACCAGTTCGGCCTGGGCCAGCACTTTAAGGTGGTGGCTCATGCCGGACTGACCGATGCCGAAGATCTGCGCCAGCTCCAGTACGCCAAACGAATCGTTGGCCAGCGCGCGCAATACATTCAGTCGCAGAGGATCGCCGCCAGCCTTGCACAGGGCCGCCAGCTCATCGCAATCGTCATGTTGAATGGAAGGCACGCGTAAATTCATAAGGCCAGCAGTCTAGTGACGGTCAGAAATCACTGCAAGGGCAATATCAAAAAGTTTTGATATTGCTCGATAGATGGCACTTCCAGACGTTCGGTTCACTCTACAAACGAACAGCGGAATGGATTCATCAGTCCAAACCCGCGTTATCGATTGGAAAAACGCCTCCAGATGATTATCTGTCATTGCCCCGAGGCGGCCCGGTGAGGGAAAATGCTCGCCTTTTTTCCGTTTCGATTTATCCACTCTCGATTCAGTACCCGCAGGAGAACAGCGATGCCCAGCCGTCGTGAGCGTGCCAACGCCATTCGTGCCCTCAGCATGGATGCCGTGCAAAAAGCCAACAGCGGCCATCCCGGTGCCCCTATGGGTATGGCGGATATCGCCGAAGTACTTTGGCGTGACTACCTGAAGCACAACCCGACCAATCCATCGTTCGCCGACCGTGACCGCTTTGTAATGTCCAACGGCCATGGCTCGATGCTGGTCTACTCGTTGCTGCACCTGACCGGTTATGACCTGTCGATCGATGACCTGAAAAACTTCCGCCAGCTGCACAGCCGCACCCCGGGCCACCCGGAATTCGGCTACACGCCTGGCGTCGAAACCACCACCGGTCCATTGGGCCAAGGCCTGGCCAACGCCGTTGGTTTTGCCCTGGCAGAAAAAGTCCTGGCGGCGCAGTTCAACCGTCCAGGCCACGACGTTGTCGATCACCACACCTACGTGTTCCTGGGTGATGGCTGCATGATGGAAGGCATTTCCCATGAAGTCGGCTCACTGGCCGGTACGTTGGGCCTGGGCAAGCTGATCGCCTTCTACGATGACAACGGCATCTCCATCGACGGCGAAGTCGAAGGCTGGTTCACCGACGACACCCCGAAGCGTTTCGAAGCCTACAACTGGCAGGTGATTCGCAACGTCGACGGCCATGACCCGGAAGAGATCAAGACCGCCATCGAAACCGCGCGTAAAAGCGCTCAGCCAACGCTGATCTGCTGCAAGACCACCATCGGTTTCGGTTCGCCGAACAAGCAGGGTAAAGAAGACTGCCACGGCGCCCCGCTGGGTGACGCGGAAATCGCCTTGACCCGCAAGGCCCTGAACTGGAACTACGCGCCGTTCGAAAT
>NZ_JBNNWE010000203.1:0-2182 GCF_050280905.1 Pseudomonas sp. NPDC086278 | reverse complement strand
CGGTGCACGTAGTCGTCCGGCACTTCCGGCAAGGTGAAGTTGATCACGTGGCTGATGCCGTCGATGTGAATGCCGCGACCGGCCACATCGGTGGCCACGGAGTTCGGAATGGGGGCGAGTATGCAATTCCCGAGTATTTAAGTCAACTATAAGACCTAGTACTTTAGTCAGGTTTACCCGCAAAAGAGCGCGCGCATCATAGCAAAGGCTGGGCTCTGACAGCCAGTAGTACCGAGTTATCTAGCACCGAGTCATCGTTCTTCGCGAGCAAGCCCCCTCCCCCATTTGACCGAGGATGCGGTCTACCGTGGGAGCGGGCTTGCTCGCGAAGGCGGCAACGCGGTTTAGCTGGCCTGACTCTGATCCTTGTCCTTCACACAGGCGAAATCTTCTTCACGCAGCTCAGGCAAATCCTTGGCGCAATAGTTACTGCCCAGATCCTTCAACGCACCGCACATGCCTTCCAGACGTCCATCAACGGCCTGCAAGTGATCAAGCAACTGACCAATGGCCCGCGCCACCGGATCGGGCATGTCTTCACCGACACCGTAGGCATCGAAGCCGATTTTTTCAGCCATGGCTTTACGCTTGGCGTCCTGCTCTTCATCGGACTTGACGATGATTCGTCCCGGAATACCGACCACTGTCGCCCCGGCCGGCACAGCCTTGGTCACCACCGCATTGGAGCCGACCTTGGCCCCCGCCCCCACGGTGAACGGACCGAGCACCTTGGCACCCGCCCCCACCACCACGCCGTCCTCAAGCGTCGGGTGACGCTTGCCCTTGTTCCAACTGGTCCCGCCAAGCGTCACGCCTTGATAAAGGGTGACGTCGTTGCCGATCTCGGCGGTTTCACCGATAACGATACCCATGCCATGGTCAATGAAGAAGCGACGACCGACCTTGGCGCCCGGATGGATTTCGATTCCGGTCAGCCAGCGACCGAAGTTCGACACCAGCCGCGCCAGCCACTTCAGCTCACCGCGCCACAAGGCCGACGACAGGCGATGGATCCAGATGGCGTGCATGCCGGGGTAGCACGTCAGAACTTCAAAAGCGTTACGCGCCGCCGGGTCTCGATGGAATACGCTTTGGATATCTTCACGCAAACGCTCGAACATGTTTAATCCTTCCGCTTAAGAAGCTCGCCACGGGCCGCTTTCTGGGTTTCCGTGAGGATGCCACGCAATATATTCATTTCCGCCCGGCTGACCGAGCTGCGTCCGTACAACCGACGCAGGCGCGCCATCAAGTGCCGTGGTTTTTCCGGATCGAGGAACTCAATAGCCACCAGGGTTTGCTCCAGGTGCTCATAGAATCGCTCCAGCTCATCCATGGTCGCCAGCTCACCGCTTTTGGTGGAGGCCACTTCTTCCTTCTCGACCTTGCTCGGCTGACCTTGGGCCGCCAGCCAGGACATGCGCACTTCATAGCTCAACACCTGCACCGCCGCCCCGAGGTTCAGCGAACTGAATTCGGGGTCTGATGGGATGTGCACGTGATAATGACATCGCTGCAGCTCTTCATTGGTCAGGCCGGAATCTTCGCGACCGAACACCAACGCAATCTCTGCACCCGACGCAGCCTCCTCCACCATTTTCACCCCGCATTCACGGGGATCGAGCAACGGCCAGGGAATACGACGGTCACGGGCGCTGGTGCCGAGCACCAGATTGCAACCGACCAAGGCGTCTTCCAGCGTGGCGACGACTTGCGCGTTTTCAAGGATATCCCCGGCGCCGGAGGCACGCGCGTCCGCTTCGTGATGCGGGAACAACCGCGGTTCGACCAGCACCAGCCGCGACAGGCCCATGTTCTTCATGGCACGAGCAGCTCCGCCGATGTTGCCGGGGTGGCTGGTATTGACCAGGACGACACGAATGTTTTGCAGCACGGGCAGCGCTCTCGAACACAATAAAAGGGAGCCGAATCTTACAGCGCCTACTACCGTTAAGCTACGAAAGCGAACACCGACCTTCACCTGTAGAAACTTTCTGATAGAATGCCCGGCTTTCTTTAACAACCTTAGGTGACACATCCATGCAGCCCATGCTGAATATCGCGCTGCGCGCCGCCCGCAGCGCCAGTGAATTGATCTTCCGCTCCATCGAGCGCCTGGATACCATCACCAGCCCGACTGGAAAAGCCCGCGCGGCCAGGTTGCGCCAGGCGATGCTGGCTT
>NZ_JBNNWE010000202.1:0-2199 GCF_050280905.1 Pseudomonas sp. NPDC086278 | reverse complement strand
CGACGATCACCTCGGTTCCTGCTCGCTGGAACTCGATCAGCAGGCGCAGGTGATCAGCCAGGAAGGTTATTACCCGTTCGGCGCCACCGCCTGGTATGCCCGAGGCAACGAAGTCGAGGTCGATTACAAAACCATCCGTTATTCCGGCCAGGAAATGGACGACAGCGGGCTGTATTACTACGGCGCGCGTTATTACGCGCCCTGGCTGCAACGCTGGATCAGCGCCGACCCGGCGGGGGACGTGGACGGGCTGAACCTGTATGCATTTGTCGGGAACAATCCGCTGCGATACACCGATAAAAACGGACAAGCGCGATTCGACGAGGTCATCTACAACTACGCCAATTTCGTGACTGTGCTGGAGGGCTATGCCACGCAGACCCTGGCGCAGCTCGACAACGTGTTCCACCAAACCGATATCGCCATCGACCTGCTGAAGAACTTCACCGGCGAATCCATCAATGCCGCCATCGGTTTCCTGGGCGGCTTCTACGGGGCTCAAGCCGGCGGCGTCGGATTGCCCGATGCGCCCCACTCCGTCAACTTCACCAGCCAGGGCAAACCGCCTTTTTCCGAAGGCTTGACCGGCGGCAATCTGGGCGCTGAACTGGGCGGCGGGGCGAGTGGCTCGACGCTGCCAATGTCGGGACTGATCAGGCCGCTGATACCGCAGACAACGCAAATGAGCATCGCGGCCATTGATCGCCAGCTCGGCCTCTCTGCGGATGAAGGCCCTGACTGGCTGGCGGGCGCGACGAATATTTTCCTCAATAACGTGGTGGGCTCAGTCGTGCCCGGAATCAGCGCTGTGCTTGCCATGGGCTCCAGAGTCCAGGAAGCCGAGGACATGAAAAACCGCCTGGACCCGGCCAAAATCATGAAAATCGAGCGGATGCTGGACGAATGGCAAACCGTCGACAACCAACGCTACGCCACTGCCGACGCCGCATTTGATATCGCCGGGGCCGACATCATTTACCCGGCGACGCTGTTTCCCAATGTCAATGGCATGACCGACAGCAGTCTGCTTGAGCCGATCCTGCGCAGCGCATTGAAACAACAACACGCCAGGACTCAGGATCTGATCACCCGCGCCAAAAGCGGCATGGCGCACTACAAGGAAATGGGCACGACCGATAACCAGTTCCTGTTAAGGCAGGCACGTGACGCCCATCGGCAACGGGAGAAAAACTGAACGGCACTCGGTGCGCCGCACCGCGATTGCGCAGACGCCTTTCTGGAGCGACGCCCTGTGAGCCCAAGCCTGCATGCACGCACCCCAAACCTGATCGCCGTTGACGGCCGGGGCCTACCGATTCGCCAAGTCGCCTACTTGCGCCAGCTCATCGGCGGGGCGCAGCAAACCCTTGTCACCCGCCAGCGGCATGACGCGGCCGGGCGCCTGCTCGAACAAACAGACCCACGGCTGGCGCCCAACACCCCCAACCTGACCTCGGGGCATCACCTTTCAGGCGCCCTGCTGAAGATCGATTCCGTCGATGCCGGCTGGCGCTTGAGCCTGCTCGGGTTGGCCGGTGAAGAACTGCAGCGCTGGGATGCACGCGGCGGTCATTGGCGCATCACCTACGACGGGCAGTTACGCCCGCTGGATGTCGAGGAAAACAGCCAGCCGCACGTCGAACGCTTTGTCTACGGCGATGCCTCGGCAGACCCCATGTGCAACTTGCGCGGCCAGATGACCCAACAGCTCGATCGATCCGTCACCCTGACCTTCAACAGCTACAGCCTGCTCGGATTGCCACGGCATGAAACCCAGGCGCTACTGGAGGGCATCGACTACCCGTCCAGTCGAACGTACAGCCCGCTCGGCGTCTTGCTGAGTCAGACCGATGCCGCAGGCCATCAGCAACAGTTGCGTTACGACATCGCCGGGCAGCTTCACGAAGTGCAACTGCGGCTCAAAGAAGACGTGACCTGGAAACAGGTTCTGAAAAGCGCGCAGTACGACGCCGCCGGCCGCCTCATCGAGCAACGCGCCGGCAACGACGTGCTCAGCACCTGGACCTTCGACCCGGCCAATGATCGCCTGAGCACGCAACGCGCTCGCAAAATCGGCGGATCGACGTTGCAGGATATCGAGTACTTCTACGACCCCGTCGGCAACATTACCCGCCTCGAGGACCACCTCTTCGAGCCCATTCATTTCGCCAATCAACGTGTCGATGGCCACCGCGACTT
>NZ_JBNNWE010000201.1:0-2218 GCF_050280905.1 Pseudomonas sp. NPDC086278 | reverse complement strand
CGCCCACCGTATTGATCAACATAGAAGGGCTCATTGGGCGCCTCCACTGATGGGTGGGCGAGTGGAGTTGTCGGCGTGCACGGCGAGGGTGCGGACTTCGGTTTCCTTGGGGTTCAGGCCGGCGGCCGGTTCGTCGAGCATGAGGATCCGCGGGCGGGTCATCATGCAGCGAGCGATTTCCAGGCGACGTTGCTGACCGTAGGCCAGGGTGCCGGCCGGACGGTTGGCGAACTGCGTCAGGTTGACCTTGTCCAGCCAGAACTCGGCGAATTCCATGGCCTCGCGTTCGCTTTTGCGGAACGACGGGGTCTTGAACAGGCCCGACAGGAAGTTGGTGTTCAGGTGACGGTGCTGCGCGATCAGCAGGTTCTCGACCGCGGTCATGTCCTTGAACAACCGCACGTTCTGGAACGTGCGCACCACGCCTTTGAGGGCGATCTTGTGGCCCGGCAGGCCTTCGATCGGCTCGCCGTCCAGCAGGATGCTGCCGCCACTCGGCTTGTAGAAACCGGTCAGGCAGTTGAACACGGTGGTCTTGCCGGCGCCGTTAGGGCCGATCAGCGCAACGACCTGCTTTTCCTTCACGGTCAGGGCGACGTTATTGACCGCCAGCAAACCGCCGAAGCGCATGCTCAGGTTTTCGACTTTCAGGATCTCGCGGCTCATTTGCGCAGCTCCATGTGAGGACGTTGCATGGGCAGCAGGCCTTGAGGACGCCAGATCATCATCAGCACCATCAGGGCGCCGAACATCAACATGCGGTATTCACTGAACTCACGCATCATTTCCGGCAACAGGATCATCACCACGGCCGCGAGGATCACGCCCAGTTGCGAGCCCATGCCACCCAGTACGACGATGGCGAGGATGATCGCCGACTCGATGAAGGTGAAGGACTCCGGAGTCACCAGACCCTGACGGGCGGCGAAGAAGCTGCCGGCGAAACCGGCGAAGCTGGCGCCCAGGGTGAAGGCCGACAGCTTGATGACCGTAGGATTGAGACCCAGCGCACGGCAGGCGATTTCGTCTTCACGCAGCGCTTCCCAGGCACGGCCGATGGGCATGCGCAGCAAACGGTTGATCACGAACAGCGCGCCGAGGGCCAGCAACAGGGCAACCAGGTAGAGGAAAATCACCTTGTTGATCGAGTTGTATTCCAGGCCGAAATACTCGTGGAACGTCTGCATGCCTTCGGCGGCTTTACGCTCGAAGGTCAGGCCGAAGAACGTTGGCTTCTCGATGTTGCTGATGCCGTTCGGGCCGCCAGTGAGTTCGGTCAGGTTACGCAGGAACAGACGGATGATTTCACCGAAGCCGAGGGTCACGATGGCCAGGTAGTCACCGCGCAGGCGCAGTACCGGGAAACCGAGCAGGAAGCCGAACGTGGCCGCCATCAGACCGGCGATTGGCAGGCAGATCCAGAAGCTCAGGCCGTAGTAGTGCGACAGCAGTGCATAGCTGTAGGCGCCGACGGCGTAGAAGCCGACATAACCGAGGTCGAGCAGACCGGCCAGGCCGACCACGATGTTCAGGCCGAGGCCGAGCATCACGTAAATCAGCACCAGGGTCGCGATGTCCACCGCGCCGCGAGAGCCGAAGAACGGCCAGACGAGCGCGCCGGCGATCAACGCGATGATGAACCAGCGCTGGGTGGTGGGCAGGGTCAGGAAGTTGCTGGCCTTGGCCGGAATCAGCGGCATGCTCGGCGAGGAGCGCCAGGCCGAACTGATCTGCTGATCGAACAACACCCGCAGGAACATCAATACCGAGCACACCGCGATGGTGATCAGCGTTGCATTGCTGGTGCCATGCACTTCGAGGTTGATGCCGACGATGGTCAGTTTCAGACCGAGTACCGGGTAGGCCACGGCCCACACCAGCAAGGCGCTGAACAGCGCCTGTTTAAGATTCCTAGTCATACTTTCTCAACCTCCGGACGGCCCAGCAGGCCGGTTGGCCGGAACAACAACACCAGAACCAATAGGCCGAACGCTACAACGTCCTTGTACTGGTCGCCGAAAATATCGGCACCGAAAGCTTCCGCGACACCCAGCACCAGCCCGCCGAGCATGGCGCCGGGGATGCTGCCGATACCGCCCAGTACGGCGGCGGTGAAGGCCTTGAGGCCGACGAGGAAACCGGCGTTCGGGTTATCTTCGCCCTCGCCGTAGCGGTGATTCCGCCACTGTTCATGGGCGCGGCCTGGTTCGACTGGATC
>NZ_JBNNWE010000200.1:0-2252 GCF_050280905.1 Pseudomonas sp. NPDC086278 | reverse complement strand
CGTCGTTTGACGGCAAACTTGGCGGTGGGCCGACGGCCCATCGCTGCCCTCCCCTTCTGTAAGCCCGGATGCCATGCTGACTTGGTTACAACGCACCCCGAGGGAGACTCGAACTCCCACTCCTTTCGAAAACGGATTTTGAATCCGCCGCGTCTACCAATTCCGCCATCAGGGCTCAATGGCGGCGAAGTATAGAGATGAGATTACCGTCGGTCAATCAGGTACATAGAGAATTTTCACTATTTCGGCTAGACTTCCGGCCCCTGCTAGACGAACCCCATCATGCGCGTTGCTGACTTTACTTTCGAACTCCCTGATTCGCTGATTGCTCGCCACCCTTTGGCCGAGCGTCGCGGTAGTCGCCTGTTGACCCTGGATGGGGTCAGCGGCGCCCTGGCACACCGTCAATTCACTGATTTGCTGGATCATTTGCGCCCTGGCGATTTGATGGTGTTCAACAATACCCGAGTGATTCCGGCGCGGCTGTTTGGCCAGAAAGCTTCCGGCGGCAAGCTGGAAATTCTGGTGGAGCGGGTGCTCGACAGTCATCGCGTGCTGGCGCATGTGCGTTCCAGCAAGTCGCCCAAGCCGGGGTCGAAGATCCTGATTGATGGCGGTGGCGAAGCTGAGATGCTGGCGCGTCACGACGCGTTGTTCGAGCTGGGGTTTAGCGAGGAGGTGTTGCCGCTGCTTGATCGCGTCGGGCACATGCCGTTGCCGCCTTATATAGACCGCCCGGATGAAGGCTCGGACCGCGAGCGTTATCAGACCGTGTACGCCGAGCGCCTGGGCGCGGTGGCGGCGCCGACGGCGGGGCTGCATTTCGATCAGCCGCTGCTGGAGGCGATTGCCGCCAAGGGCGTCGAGACCGCGTTCGTGACGTTGCACGTTGGCGCTGGCACGTTCCAGCCGGTGCGGGTCGAGAAGCTTGAAGACCACCACATGCACAGCGAATGGCTGGAAGTCGGCCAGGACGTGGTGGACGCGGTCGCCGCTTGCCGTGCTCGCGGTGGGCGCGTGGTGGCCGTGGGGACCACCAGCGTGCGCTCGCTGGAAAGTGCCGCGCGCGATGGCGTGCTCAAGCCGTTCAGCGGCGACACCGACATCTTTATCTACCCGGGCCGGCCGTTTCACGTGGTCGATGCCTTGGTCACCAACTTCCATTTGCCCGAGTCCACGCTGTTGATGCTGGTGTCGGCGTTCGCCGGTTATCCCGAAGCCATGGCCGCCTATAAAGCCGCCGTCGAGCATCAATACCGATTTTTCAGCTACGGTGATGCGATGTTCATCACCCGTAATCCCGCGCCGACTGCCCCTAAAGAATCAGGCCCAGAGGAAACAGAATGAGTCGCCAAAGTCGTATGTCGTTTGAGTTGCTTGCTACTGACGGCAAGGCTCGTCGCGGTCGTTTGACCTTCCCGCGCGGTACCGTCGAGACCCCGGCCTTCATGCCGGTGGGCACGTACGGCACCGTCAAGGGCATGTTGCCGCGGGATATCACCGCCACTGGCGCGGAAATCATTCTGGGCAACACCTTCCACTTGTGGCTGCGTCCTGGCACCGAAGTGATCAAGAAGCACGGCGACCTGCACGACTTCATGCAGTGGAAAGGCCCGATCCTGACCGACTCCGGCGGTTTTCAGGTGTTCAGCCTGGGCGCCATGCGCAAGATCAAGGAGGAGGGCGTGACCTTCGCCTCTCCGGTTGATGGCGCCAAAGTGTTCATGGGACCGGAAGAATCGATGCAGGTCCAGCGTGATCTGGGCTCCGACATCGTCATGATTTTCGACGAATGCACGCCGTACCCGGCGGACGAAGACGTCGCGCGGATCTCCATGGAGCTGTCGTTGCGCTGGGCAAAGCGTTCGAAAGAGGCCCATGGCGATAACACCGCGGCGCTGTTCGGCATCGTTCAGGGCGGCATGCACCAGGACTTGCGCATGCGCTCGCTGGAAGGCCTCGACCAGATCGGCTTCGATGGCCTGGCCATCGGTGGTCTGTCGGTGGGCGAGCCCAAGCACGAGATGATCAAGGTGCTGGATTACCTGCCGGGCCAGATGCCGGCTGACAAACCTCGTTACCTTATGGGCGTTGGCAAACCGGAAGATCTGGTTGAGGGTGTGCGCCGCGGTGTGGACATGTTCGATTGCGTGATGCCAACCCGTAATGCCCGCAATGGGCATCTGTTCATAGATCGGAAGAACCGGTCGTGCCAAGTTCGGCATGGACGTGCAGTTTGACGGCTTGCTGAC
>NZ_JBNNWE010000199.1:0-2361 GCF_050280905.1 Pseudomonas sp. NPDC086278 | reverse complement strand
TCCACAGCTACAACCACTACCTGTCGCCAATAGCTATGGAGCAAAAAGCGGCATAAACACCGTAACCGGTGTCCGGGATTACTTGACCAGTTCAATTTGCAATCAAACGGGAGAAATCAAGCCAGGAGAAAAAACTGTAGGCAACGCCTTGCCGAAGCTTCGTCTCGCTCCTACAAGCGAGGACTCCTTATCGCCTATCGCCGCCCCGTGACTCAAACCTATAGTCGGACTGTCGCTGCCAAATCAGCGGCTCGGGCTTGGTCACCCGTATTAGATCCACGCACGCACCCGTTGTATGCTGCCGACGTTTTTGTGTCAGTACGCTTTATGGCGGCTGTGTTTGGGACGTCTTCGGACGTGCCGGATAAGCGTGTGATCTCACCGGTTGACCAACCTGAACACAGTCGCCTCCCATCGCTTGGTCACGATGACTGCGATAACTTCTGACGCATTTCGAGATTACACATCATGAATAAATGGAAACCGTTCACAGACGATCGATACATTCCGCTGCAAACCAATCTCACCGATTCCCCGCCCCTGATCATCGACACAGCGGCCAACCCCCAGGACATCCTCGAAGCCGCCCTCCAGCGCATCCGGGCCGCCAGCGACCTCCTCAAAACCTTGCACTGCGTCTGCTTCAAACACGGCGACGTCGAAGACATCCCCCACATCACCCACGCGCTGTACCTCTTGAATCAGGACGGCTGCGACCTGCTCAAAGTCGCCCAACAACGCATGATGGGCTGGAAAGCGCCTGCCTGACGCTGAATGAATAGATCGTTCTCACGCTCTCCGTGAGAACGATCAGCCCGCACTGGAGAAGATCATCAGCACATTTTTGATGAGCTAATGGAAAGCGTGCAGCAGATGGACGACGGCGTAAGAGGTGAGCGCCAGCCCCACGTTCCCAGCGTTGATCGACCTCCCTTTTCGCGCCAGATCAGGCTTAATCCGTCTCATCGACACGTTCTTAACGGAAGACGCACCATGAACCTCGCCCCAACTTCCCCGACGACCACGCCATGCACCTGCTCATGCAGTTGCTGCACGAAGAACTTGGTTTACCCGAACGCAAAACCATCAGCCTCACCACCTCGATCAATGTCGATCTGGGCTGCGACGGCGCTGATGCCCGGCATTTGATGGAAGCGCTGGAAGAACAATTCGGGATCGACTTCATGGATTACGACGCCTATCGCTACTTCCAGCCCGAAGGGTTCGATGTGCATCTCAAGCGCAGGGCAAAGGCGCGCGGTGACAAAATCCCGTTGACCATCGGCATGCTTTACCAAGCGGTCAAGGTGCAGCGGTGGGATACGCAGGCACTGGAAGGCACTCCACCGAACACATAAGTGCCATTATTCTGGCTGTTCAGCGCCTTTTCAGCTGGAATAATGGCCGTTGTAGCCACTCGGATGACTTGAATATCACCCACAAAAAAGCCGCCCTGAAAGGACGGCTTTTTCATTCGCTAAACCCAAGCCTTACAGCTTCGGCCCAGCCGCCTTGATCGCATCGCTCACTTCAAACTTCTTGAAGTTCTCGACGAACAACCCGGCCAACGCTTTAGCCGCTTCATCGTAAGCAGCCTTGTCGGCCCAGGTGTTGCGCGGGTTCAGCAGGCCGGTGTCAACGCCCGGTACGGTCAATGGCACGTCGAGGTTGATGGTGTTGAGGTGTTCGGTTTCAGCACCGATCAACGCGCCGGACTGGATCGCTGCAATCACGCCACGAGTGGTCGGGATGTTGAAGCGTTTGCCGACGCCGTAGCCGCCGCCGGTCCAGCCGGTGTTGACCAGGTAGACCTTGGAGCCGAAGCCGCGGATGCGCTTGATCAGCAGTTCTGCGTATTCGCCAGCTGGACGCGGGAAGAACGGTGCGCCGAAGCAGGTGGAGAAGGTCGACTTGATGCCGCTGCCGGAACCCATTTCGGTCGAGCCAACCAGCGCGGTGTAGCCGGACAGGAAGTGGTAGGCCGCTTGTTCTTCGCTGAGGATCGACACGGGTGGCAGCACGCCGGTCAGGTCGCAGGTCAGGAAGATCACAGCGTTTGGCTCGCCACCGAGGTTTTTCTCGGAACGCTTGGCAACGTGCTCCAGCGGGTAAGCGGCGCGGCTGTTCTGGGTCAGGCTGACATCGGCGTAGTCGGCGTGCTTGGCGTCGTCGATGACAACGTTTTCCAGGACTGCGCCGTGCTTGATGGCTTTCCAGATGACCGGCTCGTTCTTCTCGGACAGGTCGATGCACTTGGCGTAGCAGCCGCCTTCGATGTTGAAGCACTGCGTGCTGAGTTCGACCAGCCTTACATGGCAGAGTTGCGCAACTTCCTGCAACAGGAGCGCGCGGCGGGCAAAG
>NZ_JBNNWE010000198.1:0-2399 GCF_050280905.1 Pseudomonas sp. NPDC086278 | reverse complement strand
CGTCCAGGCCGTAGAAGTTGCTGTGATCGCCACCGGAATACGGTTTGTCCGGATTGGCCTTGGTGCGCGCGGCCGAGCCGGCCAGCGGGATGGAGCAGCGAGAAGCCGATCCCCGCCGCCGCCCAGCCGGAATAGCTGTTGAGCATCGACACCACCACTGGCATGTCGGCGCCGCCAATCGGGATGATGATCAGCACGCCCAGCACGAACGCCAGGGCCAGCATCAAGGCGAAGGCGCCAAGGTTGCCGGTCAGCATGAAAGTGATGCCCAACGCCAGCGTCGCCAGACCCAGCAGCAGGTTCAGCTTGTGTTGACCGCCAAACTGTACCGGTGCGCCCTGGAACAGACGGAACTTGTACTTGCCCGAGAGCTTGCCGAAAGCGATCACCGAACCGGAGAACGTGATTGCACCAATCGCCGCGCCGAGGAACAGCTCCAGACGGTTGCCCGCCGGAATCGCATCGCCCAGCTGTTTAACGATGCCCAGAGACTGCGGCTCAACCACTGCGGCAATGGCAATGAATACCGCAGCCAAGCCGATCATGCTGTGCATGAAAGCGACCAGTTCCGGCATCTTGGTCATTTCAACGCGCTTGGCCATGATCGACCCTGCGGTGCCGCCGACCAACAGGCCGACGATGACGTAGCCGATGCCGGCGGTGGCGAGTTCGGCGCCCAGCTTATAGATGAGGCCGATGGTGGTCAGAATGGCCAGCCCCATGCCCAACATGCCGAACAGGTTGCCGCGCCGCGACGTGGTCGGGTGCGACAGGCCTTTCAGGGCCTGGATGAAGCAGATGGACGCGATCAAGTAGAGCGTCGTGACAAGGTTCATGCTCATTACTTGGGCGCCTCTTCTTTTGCGACTTTCGGGGCTTTTTTCTTGAACATCTCAAGCATCCTGCGGGTGACCAGGAAGCCACCAAACACGTTCACCGCCGCCAGAGCCACCGCCAGGGTGCCCATGGTTTTGCCCAATGGTGTAACGGTCAATGCTGCGGCCAGCATGGCGCCGACGATGACAATTGCCGAGATGGCGTTGGTGACCGCCATCAACGGCGTGTGCAACGCAGGCGTAACGTTCCAGACCACGTGATAACCGACATAAATCGCCAGCACGAAGATGATCAGGTTGTAGATACCGGGGGAGATAAGCTCTTCCATCGTCTGAATCCCTGCTTAGGCGTTTTTGCGGATGACTTGGCCGTCGCGGCACATCAGGCACGCGGCGACGATATCGTCTTCGAGGTTCACTTCGAACTGACCTTCTTTGTTGAAGACCAGCTTCAGGAAGTCCAGCAGGTTGCGTGCGTACAGTGCCGAAGCGTCTGCCGCCACTTCACCGGCCAGGTTGGTCGGACCGCAAATGGTCACGCCATTTTCGATCACCACTTGATCTGCCACGGTCAGCGGGCAGTTGCCGCCCTGGGCTGCGGCGAGGTCGATGACCACCGAACCTGGCTTCATCTGCGCCACGGTGTCCGCGCTCAGCAGGGTCGGAGCCTTGCGGCCTGGGATCAGCGCGGTGGTGATGACGATGTCGGCCAGTTTGGCGCGTTCGTGCACGGCCAGGGCCTGTCGCTGCATCCAGCTGGCGGGCATTGGCCGCGCGTAACCGCCGACACCGACCGCGCATTCGCGCTCTTCATCGGTCTCGTATGGCACGTCGACAAACTTGGCGCCGAGGGATTCGATTTGCTCTTTTACCGCAGGACGCACGTCGGACGCTTCGATCACGGCACCCAGACGTTTCGCCGTAGCGATCGCCTGCAAACCGGCCACGCCAGCGCCGAGAATCAGCACGCGCGCCGCTTTCACGGTGCCGGCGGCGGTCATCAGCATCGGCATGAAGCGCGGGTAGTGGTGAGCGGCCAGCAACACGGCTTTATAGCCGGCGATGTTCGCCTGGGACGACAGCACATCCAGACTTTGAGCACGGGAGGTGCGCGGCGCGGCTTCAAGCGCAAACGCCGTGATGCCGCACTCGGCCAGTTTGGCAATGGTTTCATTGCTGAACGGGTTGAGCATGCCCACCACAACGGTGCCGCTTTTAATCAGCGTCAGTTCGCTGTCGCTGGGGGCGACCACCTTGAGAATCAGCTCGGCACCAAACGCATCGTTGGCACTGCCAATGGTTGCGCCTGCCGCTTCATAAGCACTGTCGACAACGCTGGCTTTAACGCCCGCGCCGCTTTGCACAGTGACCTTATGACCCTGGCCGATCAGCTTCTTGATGGTTTCCGGGGTTGCAGCAACCCGCGTTTCACCCGTCTGGGTTTCGAGAGGAACACCAATGTGCACGTCAAATCTCCTGCGTGCGCCGAACGGAGAATCTTCGAACACCAGGCAATCTTCAGGCGCGACCCCCAGACGTCGCGCCGCCGTGAGGAAGATATCC
>NZ_JBNNWE010000197.1:0-2444 GCF_050280905.1 Pseudomonas sp. NPDC086278 | reverse complement strand
ACGCAACTGGATACGGCCGACGTGCCGACGGAGAAAGACCTTCAACCTGGCGCTGATTGCAAGGCGGTCACGCTTGACAGTGACAAGGCTTCGGCCCGGCAACTATTGCCGCTGGACCATGCTCGTCAAAGGCTGGCCGTGACGATGCGAATTTTTATTTCGCGCCCAGCGCCAGTTTGGCGACTTGTGGCGCAGGCTGGTAGCCCGGAATGACCTGGCCGTCGGCCAAAACGATGGCCGGTGTACCGTTCACACCGATCGACTGACCGAGGGCGAACTGTTTGGAGACCGGGTTATCGCACTTGGCGGCCTTGATTTCCTTGCCGTCGACCATTTTGTCCATCGCGGCTTTTTTGTCCTTGGAACACCAGACCGCTTGCAGTTGTTCGTCACCCGGCGAGCCGAGGCCCTGGCGCGGGAACGCGACGTAACGCACTTCGATGCCGCGCTTGTTCAGCTCAGGCACTTCGGCGTGCAGCTTGTGGCAATACGGGCAGGTGGTGTCGGTGAACACGGTGATGTGCGATTTGGTTTCGCCGATGGCCGGGTAAACCACGGTCTCTGCAACCGGAATCTCGTTGACCAGTTTGGAGATGCCCAGGCGTTCGGTTTTCTCGGTCAGGTTGACCGGCTTGCCGTCCTTGAGCTGGAACATGTAGCCCTGCACCACGTACTGGCCGTCGGCGCTGGCATAAAGTACGCGGCTGCCTTTGAGTTTGACCTCGTACAGGCCTGGCAGCGGGCTGGCGGTGATGGTTTCGACAGGCACGTCGAGCTGGAGGTTTTCCAGGCTTTTACGAATGGCTTTGTCGGCCGCGTCATCGGCGACGGCAAAGGTGCTGACCAACGCAATGGCTGCGACGGCGAAAATCTGGATCAGACGCATGAGAACTCCTGAAGGCGGACAAATGGGACGATCAGAACGCCAGTGCCAAAACACCGGGTCATAAACGCCCATCGTGCAAACCGGCAAAGCCTACCACATAAGGCCCTTGTGGCGAGGGGGCTTGCCCCCGTCGGGTTGCGAAGCAGCGCCTTTTTGGTGATCTCGAATAGCCGGATGGACCGGCGTGCGAGATTTGCGACCGCTGTGCAGCCGAACGGGGGCAAGCCCCCTCGCCACAGAGACCACAGTCCATCGATACGGGACTCGCTAGCCGCGCGGGTGGTGTTTGGCGTGCAGGTCTTGCAGGCGGGCCCGGGCGACGTGGGTGTAGATCTGCGTGGTCGACAGGTCGCTGTGGCCGAGCAGCATTTGCACCACGCGCAAATCGGCGCCGTGGTTGAGCAGATGGGTGGCGAACGCGTGGCGCAACGTGTGCGGCGACAGCGACTTGCCGATCCCCGCGACCTTGGCCTGATGCTTGATCCGGTGCCAGAAAGTCTGACGCGTCATCTGTTCGCCGCGCTGACTGGGAAACAGCACATCGCTGGGACGTCCGCCAAGCAGCTCGCCACGCGCATCGCACATGTAGCGCTCGACCCAGACAATCGCCTCCTCGCCCATCGGCACCAGCCGCTCCTTGCTGCCCTTGCCCACCACCCGCAGCACGCCCTGGCGCAGGTTGACCTGCTCCAGCGTCAGGCTGATCAGTTCCGTCACACGCAAGCCACAGGCGTAAAGCACTTCGAGCATGGCGCGGTCACGTTGACCGATCGCTTCGCTCAGGTCCGGCGCCTTCAGCAGCGCTTCCACATCCGCTTCCGACAAGGATTTGGGTAGCGGCCTGCCGAGTTGCGGCATGTCAACGCGCAAGGTCGGGTCGACGGCGATCAGCTTTTCCCGCAGCAAATAGCGATAGAAGCCACGTACGCCGGAGAGGAATCGTGCTGTGGAACGGGGCTTGTAGTTTTGCTCCAGGCGCCAGGCCAGGTGATCGAGGATCAATTCGCGACCAGCATTGATCAACTCAAGGCCCTTTTCCTGCAGCCAGCCGTTGAATAAGGCCAGGTCGCTGCGATAGGCATCGCGGGTGTTATCGGAGAGGCCTTTTTCCAACCAGAGTGCGTCGAGGAATTGGTCTATCAGGGGGTGGTCGATGGCGGGCATAGAGGCTCAGGTAGCGGGGAACTGAGGGTAAGTCTTTCATAGCCGGACAGGGCTTTACAGTGCCTGACGTGTTTGCGGTGCCTGGTAGATCGATTCGCGGGCAAGCCACGCTCCCACAGGTTGGCGGGAGGTAAATCGCGGGCAACAAAAAAGCAGCCCGAAGGCTGCTTTTTTCTGCATCGGAAGCTGGACTTAAGCCAGTTTTTCCTTGATGCGAGCTGCTTTACCGGACAGGTCACGCAGGTAGTACAGCTTGGCTTTACGTACGTCACCGCGACGTTTAACGGCCATGCTGTCGACGACGGGTTACGGCCGAATCGTGCGCAATGCCGACGGCAAAGTGACCGCTATCGTCGAGCAGAAAGACGCCAACGAAGCCGAACGCGCGATCACG
>NZ_JBNNWE010000196.1:0-2523 GCF_050280905.1 Pseudomonas sp. NPDC086278 | reverse complement strand
CCCAGCCGCCACATATTTCTCAGACCACCGCCGCCCGCCGCTGTACGAACCGGTCGACATACTCATCCGCCGGCGAATGCAAAATCTCTCGCGGCCAAAGCGACCATCGCTATCGTCAAAGAGCTCAAAGCCCTGTCCAAGCCTTGCGCTGACACCAAGGCCATCGCTCAGGTCGGCACCATCTCGGCCAACTCCGACAGCTCCATCGGCGACATCATTGCCGAAGCCATGGAAAAAGTCGGTAAAGAAGGCGTGATCACCGTTGAAGAAGGCTCGGGCCTGGAAAACGAACTGTCGGTTGTTGAAGGCATGCAGTTCGACCGTGGCTACCTGTCCCCGTACTTCGTCAACAAGCCAGAGACCATGACCGCCGAGCTGGACGGTCCGCTGATCCTGCTGGTCGACAAGAAAATCTCGAACATCCGCGAAATGTTGCCAGTACTGGAAGCCGTTGCCAAAGCCGGCCGTCCACTGCTGATCGTGGCCGAAGACGTTGAAGGCGAAGCCCTGGCGACTCTGGTTGTGAACAACATGCGTGGCATCGTCAAAGTCGCAGCCGTCAAGGCTCCAGGCTTCGGCGACCGTCGCAAGGCCATGCTGCAGGACATCGCTGTTCTGACTGGCGGTACCGTTATCTCCGAAGAGATCGGCCTGAGCCTGGAAAGCACTACCCTGGAACACCTGGGTAATGCCAAGCGCGTGATCCTGTCCAAAGAAAACACCACCGAGATCGACGGCGCCGGCGTTGAGGCTGACATCCAGGCTCGCGTTCTGCAGATCCGCCAGCAAGTGGCTGACACTTCGTCCGACTACGACCGTGAAAAACTGCAAGAGCGTCTGGCCAAGCTGTCCGGCGGCGTTGCAGTGATCAAGGTTGGCGCTGGCTCCGAAGTCGAAATGAAAGAGAAGAAAGCCCGCGTTGAAGACGCCCTGCACGCAACCCGCGCAGCCGTTGAAGAAGGCGTGGTACCTGGCGGCGGCGTGGCACTGGTTCGCGCTCTGCAGGCTATCTCCGAACTGAAAGGCGACAACGCCGATCAAGACGTGGGTATCCAGTTGCTGCGTCGCGCTGTTGAAGCGCCACTGCGCCAGATCGTTGCCAACTCCGGCGACGAGCCAAGCGTCGTTGTCGACAAGGTCAAGCAGGGTTCGGGTAACTACGGTTACAACGCTGCGACCGGCGAATACGGCGACATGATCGAAATGGGTATCCTCGACCCGGCTAAAGTGACTCGTTCGGCGCTTCAGGCAGCGGCTTCCATCGCCAGCCTGATGATCACCACCGAAGCCATGATCGCCGAGATCAAGGAAGACGGTCCAGCTGGCGGCGGTATGCCAGACATGGGCGGTATGGGTGGCATGGGCGGCATGATGTAAGCCAGCCTTACCCCTGTAAAAAAGCCCCGCCTGCGCAAGCAGGCGGGGCTTTTTATTGCCTGGATTTCGCGAACCACCTCAATCCGTTGTGGGAGCGGGCTTGCTCGCGAAAGCGGTGTGTCAGAAAGATTAATACCGACTGACATACCGCTTTCGCGAGCAAGCCCGCTCCCACATTTTGATCTGCCACATTTCAGGTCTGTGTTTCAGGCGGTGGCCGGGCCTGTCTTGGTCAGCTGCTCAACCTTCGACGCCGGTCGATACAGGATGTAGTAATACGACCCCAGACAAATCAGCCAGCAGAAAATCGCCGTCCACACGTTGTGCGAGAAAAAGTGCGCGCCTTGCATCATCCGGCTCACCGAAAACACCGTGCCCAGCGCAAAGGCAAAAATAAATGCCTTGCGGGCGAGTTTCGGGCGACGGTCGCGCAGCACGAAGAACAGCGCAAACAGCGTGAAACCGGTCGCCGCATGGCCACCCGGCCAGCAACGGCCAGGCTTGTCGGTGTGCGGGCGCGGGCTGAGCAGTTCGCTGTAGGTTTCGTGGCCGCCGAATTGCTCCAGGCTCCACGGGCATTGCACCGATGTCACGACTTTGACCGGCGTCACAAACGAGGTCGCCAGCGCCAGCGACAGCACCAGGCAGCCCATCTCACGCTTGAACGGTTTGAGCTTTTCAATGAAGAACGAGCCGATGAAGCCGATCACCGCGAACACGGAGAAGGCGATGACCACTTGCTTCGCCCGGTCGTGCAGGATGTTTTCCAGAAAGTAACTGTGTCGTCCGATGAAATCACCGGCGACCGGATCGTAAAACAGCTTGGCCAGGTCCATGTCCAGGGACGTCAGTTCGAGCAACACCAGAATGATCGCGGCAACGGCGGGGACACCCAGGCACACCCGCAAATTGAGCGGGCGAGAGGTGGGACGGACAGCGGTTGATGACATGACAGATCCTGCAATTGAAAAAGCCCCGGGGCATCAGCCCGGGGCGATTCGATTAACGTTCGCTGACTTGGTCGGCGCCCTCCATGGGCGCCCTCCAGCCAAGCAGCTGTTGCTTGAAGCCATAACTGGCGGTTTGGTAATAGGTGATGGCGCGGGTGATCAGTGGATCGCTGTCGGTGGCAAGCGACTCGCGACT
>NZ_JBNNWE010000195.1:0-2726 GCF_050280905.1 Pseudomonas sp. NPDC086278 | reverse complement strand
AGCTCGCCGTAATCCAGGTCAGCCATGTGCGTGCACACGCTGTTCAGGAAGTGACGGTCGTGAGAGATGATGATCATCAGGCTGGAACGCTGGGTAGAAGATCAAGTTCACAAAAACATCTTCATGGGCAAGCTCGAAGACGTGCTTAACGGCACGATCAACTGGGGGCGCAAGAACTCCCTGTGGCCGTACAACTTCGGTCTTTCGTGCTGCTACGTGGAAATGACCACCGCCTTCACGGCGCCCCACGACATCGCGCGCTTTGGCGCCGAGGTGATCCGGGCATCGCCGCGTCAGGCGGATTTCATGGTTATCGCCGGTACCTGCTTCATCAAGATGGCGCCGATCATTCAGCGTCTCTACGAGCAAATGCTCGAACCTAAATGGGTTATCTCCATGGGTTCGTGCGCCAACTCCGGTGGCATGTACGACATCTACTCAGTCGTTCAAGGGGTGGACAAATTCCTGCCCGTTGACGTCTACGTGCCTGGCTGCCCGCCCCGTCCCGAAGCTTTTCTGCAAGGCTTGATGCTTTTGCAAGAGTCGATTGGACAGGAGCGTCGTCCGCTTTCCTGGGTCGTTGGCGATCAAGGCGTGTACCGCGCCGAGATGCCTTCGCAAAAGGAACAGCGCCGCGAACAGCGAATCGCAGTCACCAACCTGCGCAGCCCCGACGAAGTCTGATCCAGCTCTGCTTCTTCCATAGAACGAGACACTGGCTTCATTCTTTACGTTGACCGAAAGCGATAAATAACCATGACTACAGGCAGTGCTCTGTACATCCCGCCTTATAAGGCAGACGACCAGGATGTGGTCGTCGAACTGAACAACCGTTTTGGCCCCGAGGCGTTCACCGCCCAGCCTACCCGCACCGGCATGCCGGTGCTTTGGGTTGCCCGCGCCAAACTCGTCGAAGTGCTGACCTTCCTGCGCAACCTGCCCAAGCCGTACGTCATGCTCTATGACCTGCACGGCGTGGATGAGCGTCTGCGCACCAAGCGTCAAGGGCTGCCAAGCGGCGCCGACTTCACCGTGTTCTATCACTTGATGTCGATCGAACGTAACAGTGACGTGATGATCAAGGTCGCCTTGTCCGAGAGCGACCTCAGCGTACCGACGATTACCGGGATCTGGCCGAACGCCAACTGGTATGAGCGTGAAGTGTGGGACATGTACGGCATCGACTTTGCCGGTCACCCCCACCTGACCCGCATCATGATGCCGCCAACCTGGGAAGGTCACCCGCTGCGCAAAGACTTCCCGGCCCGTGCCACCGAGTTCGATCCGTTCACCCTGACGCTGGCCAAGCAACAGCTTGAGGAAGAAGCCGCGCGCTTCAAGCCTGAAGACTGGGGCATGAAGCGTTCCGGCAAGAACGAGGACTACATGTTCCTCAACCTCGGTCCTAACCACCCTTCCGCGCACGGTGCGTTCCGCATCATCCTGCAGCTGGACGGTGAAGAGATCGTCGACTGCGTGCCGGACGTCGGCTACCACCACCGTGGTGCCGAGAAAATGGCCGAGCGCCAGTCCTGGCACAGCTTCATCCCGTACACCGACCGTATCGACTACCTCGGCGGCGTGATGAACAACCTGCCGTACGTGCTCTCGGTCGAGAAGCTGGCCGGCATCAAGGTGCCTGAAAAGGTCGACGTCATCCGCATCATGATGGCCGAGTTCTTCCGGATCACCAGCCACCTGCTGTTCCTGGGGACGTACATCCAGGACGTCGGCGCCATGACGCCGGTGTTCTTCACCTTCACCGACCGCCAGAAGGCGTACACGGTGATCGAAGCCATCACCGGTTTCCGTCTGCACCCGGCCTGGTACCGCATCGGCGGCGTCGCGCACGACCTGCCGCGCGGCTGGGAAAAACTGGTGAAAGACTTCGTCGAGTGGATGCCGAAGCGTCTGGACGAATACCAGAAAGCCGCGCTGGACAACAGCATCCTCAAAGGCCGGACCATCGGCGTCGCTGCCTACAACACCAAAGAAGCCTTCGAATGGGGCGTCACCGGTGCTGGCTTGCGTTCGACCGGTTGTGACTTCGACCTGCGCAAGGCTCGCCCATACTCCGGTTACGAAAACTTCGAATTCGAAGTGCCGCTGGCCGCCAACGGTGATGCCTACGATCGCTGCATCGTGCGCGTCGAAGAAATGCGCCAGAGCATCAAGATCATCGAGCAGTGCATGCGCAACATGCCGGAAGGCCCGTACAAGGCGGATCACCCGCTGACCACGCCGCCGCCCAAAGAACGCACGCTGCAACACATCGAGACCCTGATCACGCACTTCCTGCAAGTTTCGTGGGGCCCGGTCATGCCGGCCAACGAATCCTTCCAGATGATCGAGGCGACCAAGGGCATCAACAGTTATTACCTGACGAGCGATGGCGGCACCATGAGCTACCGCACCCGGATTCGTACCCCAAGCTTCCCGCACTTGCAGCAGATCCCTTCGGTGATCAAAGGCAGCATGGTCGCGGACTTGATTGCGTACCTGGGTAGTATCGATTTCGTTATGGCCGACGTGGACCGCTAAGCATGAACAGCACGCTTATCCAGACAGACCGTTTCACCTTGAGTGAAACCGAGCGCTCGGCCATCGAGCACGAGTTGCATCACTACGAATACCCTTCAGACACCCGCGAAATCGGGCGCCCGACAGCTTGCCCCAGCCCATTCGGTCGCCCCTCATTCGGGGTAGGAGAGACGCCATAGCGAGAT
>NZ_JBNNWE010000194.1:0-2837 GCF_050280905.1 Pseudomonas sp. NPDC086278 | reverse complement strand
GGAACAACCAAGGTTCGTGCGCATACCGTGCAGCTTGTTGATCCGGGGTTTCCTGCTGGATATCCAGCTCCGGGAGCCGGATCAACCGCATGGACACCGTCACTGAAGCCCGTCTGGCAATTGCCATGGCTCAGGAAGGTGGCATCGGCATCATCCACAAGAACATGACCATCGAGCAGCAAGCTGCCGAAGTGCGCAAGGTCAAGCGTTACGAAGCCGGCGTGGTCAAGGACCCGATCACCATCGAGGCTGACGCCACGGTTCGTGAACTGTTCGAACTGACCCGCATGCACAACATCTCCGGCGTTCCGGTACTGCACGATGGCGACCTGGTCGGTATCGTCACTTCCCGTGACGTGCGTTTTGAAAATCGTCTGGAAGCCACTGTCCGCGAAGTGATGACGCCTAAAGAGCGTCTGGTCACGGTCAAGGAAGGCGCCGACAAGAACGACGTTCGCGAGTTGTTGCACAAAAACCGCATCGAACGCGTGCTGATCGTCGACGACAAATTTGCCCTCAAAGGCATGATGACCGTCAACGATATCGAAAAAGCCAAGGCTTACCCGCTGGCCAGCAAGGACGATCAAGGTCGTCTGCGCGTAGGCGCTGCTGTCGGCACCGGTAAAGACACCGGCGATCGCGTTGCGGCACTGGTTGCCGCCGGCGTTGACGTGGTGGTGGTCGACACTGCCCACGGTCACTCCAAAGGCGTGATCGACCGCGTTCGCTGGGTCAAACAGAATTTCCCTGACGTGCAGGTCATCGGCGGCAACATCGCCACTGGCGCTGCCGCCCTGGCGCTGGCCGAAGCCGGTGCCGATGCAGTCAAGGTCGGTATCGGTCCTGGCTCGATCTGCACCACCCGTATCGTCGCCGGTGTCGGCGTCCCGCAAATCAGTGCCATCGCCAACGTTGCCGCCGCCCTTGAAGGCTCCGGCGTGCCGTTGATCGCCGACGGCGGCATCCGTTTCTCCGGTGACCTGTCCAAAGCCATCGTAGCGGGTGCTTCCTGCGTGATGATGGGCTCGATGTTCGCCGGTACTGAAGAAGCACCGGGCGAGATCGAACTGTTCCAGGGTCGTTCGTACAAGGCTTACCGTGGCATGGGTTCGCTGGGCGCCATGTCCCAGGCTCAAGGCTCCTCCGATCGTTACTTCCAGGATTCCTCGGCAGGCGCCGAGAAGCTCGTTCCAGAAGGGATCGAAGGGCGTGTGCCGTACAAGGGCACCCTGAGCGCCATCATCCATCAACTGATGGGCGGCCTGCGTTCCTCGATGGGCTACACCGGCAGTGCCGACATCGAAGAAATGCGCACCAAGCCTGAGTTCGTGCGGATCACCGGCGCTGGCATGGCCGAGTCCCACGTCCACGACGTACAAATCACCAAAGAAGCGCCAAACTACCGCGTAGGTTGAGGCTTCCAGCAAACGTTACATAACCGGGGCTGTTCTATTCAGCCCCGAGTTGTTTCTGAATCACGACTGTTTCTGAATGACTTAGACGAGACTGAATCATGGCCCTCGATATTCACGCTCACCGCATCCTGATCCTCGATTTCGGTTCCCAGTACACCCAGCTGATTGCCCGCCGCGTGCGTGAAATCGGCGTGTACTGCGAACTGCATCCGTTCGACATGGACGACGAAGCGATTCGCGAATTCGCTCCAAAAGGCGTCATTCTCGCCGGCGGCCCCGAGTCCGTGCACGTCGCTGACAGCCCGCGCTGCCCGCAAGCGGTGTTCGACCTGGGCGTGCCGGTCTTCGGTATCTGCTACGGCATGCAGACCATGGCTGAACAGCTGGGCGGCAAGGTCGAAGGTTCCGAGCTGCGTGAGTTCGGTTACGCCCGTGTCGACGTGGTCGGCAAGAGCCGCCTGCTTGACGGCATCGAAGACCACATCGACGCTGACGGCCTGTTCGGCCTCGACGTCTGGATGAGCCACGGTGACAAAGTCACCAGGATGCCGCAGGAGTTCCACATCCTGGCCAGCACCCCGAGCTGCCCGATTGCCGGCATGTTCGACGACGCTCGCGGCTACTACGGCGTGCAGTTCCATCCGGAAGTGACCCACACCAAGCAGGGCGGTCGCATCCTGTCGCGCTTCATCCTCGACATCTGCGGCTGCGAAGCCCTGTGGACGCCGTCGAAAATCGCTGAAGACGCCATCGCCAACATTCGCGCCCAGGTCGGCACCGACAACGTACTGCTCGGCCTCTCCGGCGGCGTGGACTCCTCGGTCGTTGCAGCGCTGCTGCACAAAGCCATTGGCGACCAATTGACCTGCGTCTTCGTCGACAACGGCCTGCTGCGTCTGCACGAAGGCGAGCAAGTGATGGCCATGTTCGCCGAGAACATGGGCGTCAAGGTGATCCGCGCCAACGCTGAAGAGCAGTTCCTGAACAACCTGGCGGGCGAAAGCGACCCAGAGAAGAAGCGCAAGATCATCGGCCGTACCTTCATCGACGTCTTCGATGCCCAGTCCAACAAACTGGACAACATCAAGTACCTCGCCCAGGGCACGATCTACCCGGACGTGATCGAGTCGGCTGGCGCCAAGAGCGGCAAGGCGCACGTGATCAAGTCGCACCACAACGTGGGCGGCCTGCCGGAAGAAATGAACCTCAAGCTGGTTGAACCCCTGCGCGAACTGTTCAAGGACGAAGTCCGTCGTCTGGGCCTGGAACTCGGCCTGCCGTACGACATGGTCTACCGTCACCCGTTCCCGGGCCCAGGCCTGGGCGTGCGGATCCTCGGTGAAGTGAAGACGACAACTTGAGATGCTGCACTCGCGCTTTCCGCCCGGGACTTACAGTCAGCAGAGTTACAGTCATGAAGGG
>NZ_JBNNWE010000193.1:0-2993 GCF_050280905.1 Pseudomonas sp. NPDC086278 | reverse complement strand
CCGAGGGCTTTACTGCATGTCGAAAGAAGACAGCTTCGAAATGGAAGGCACTGTCGTCGACACCCTGCCCAACACCATGTTTCGTGTGGAGTTGGAAAATGGGCACGTCGTAACCGCGCATATCTCCGGCAAGATGCGCAAGAACTACATTCGTATTCTTACCGGTGACAAAGTGCGCGTCGAGCTGACGCCCTATGACTTGAGCAAAGGGCGCATCACTTACCGCGCTCGCTAATCAAGTCAATACAGAACGCCCGGTTTATGCCGGGCGTTTTTGTTTGCCTGCGATTTAAGGTCGTACACTTGGCCAATGTGGGAGCGGGCTTGCTCGCGAAGGCGGAGTGTCAGGCAACATATTCGGCGACTGACACTCCGCTTTCGCGAGCAAGCCCGCTCCCACAGTTAATGTGCGTAGGACTCGCAGATAGCAAAAAGGCGCCTTTCGGCGCCTTTTGCTTTATTGCGGTTAACGTCAGGCCATTTCTGCCGTGGTCTCGAACTCGAAGGTCAGCTCGCCGTCCTTGAGGTCGATGTGCACCACGCCGCCATGGTCGGCCAGTTCGCCAAAGAGGATCTCTTCCGCCAGCGGACGCTTGATCTTGTCCTGGATCAAACGCGCCATTGGTCGAGCGCCCATTGCCGAGTCGTAGCCACCTGCTGCCAGCCAACTGCGCGCGGCATCGGTCACTTCCAGCTGCACGCGCTTGTCTTCCAGCTGCGCCTGAAGTTCGGTAAGGAACTTGTCCACCACGCTTTTGATGACCTCATGACTGAGGCGACCAAACTGGATGATGGTGTCCAGACGGTTGCGGAACTCCGGCGTGAAGCTCTTCTTGATCACTTCCATTGCATCGGAGGAGTGATCCTGATGGGTAAAGCCGATCGAAGCACGGGCTGCCGTTTCGGCACCGGCGTTGGTCGTCATGATGACGATCACGTTACGGAAATCCGCCTTGCGCCCGTTGTTATCGGTCAGCGTACCGTGGTCCATCACCTGCAACAGCAGGTTGAAGACTTCCGGGTGCGCCTTCTCGATCTCATCGAGCAACAGCACGCAGTGAGGCTGCTTGGTAATGGCTTCGGTCAGCAGACCGCCCTGATCGAACCCGACATAACCTGGAGGCGCACCGATCAGGCGCGAGACGGTATGGCGCTCCATGTACTCGGACATGTCGAACCGCACCAGCTCGATGCCCAGCGCCTTGGCCAACTGACGCGCCGCTTCGGTTTTACCGACACCGGTCGGCCCTGCGAACAGGAACGAACCGACAGGCTTGTCAGGCGACTTCAGGCCGGCACGGGACAGCTTGATCGCCGTCGACAGCGAGTCGATGGCAGCATCCTGACCAAATACCGTCAGCTTCAGATCACGCTCAAGGTTACGCAGCAGCTCTTTGTCCGAACTGGTGACATGCTTTGGCGGAATCCGCGCGATTTTCGCAACGATGTCCTCGACCTGAGGCACTTCGATGCGTTTTACACGCTTCTCGATGGGCTGCAGACGCTGATAGGCACCCGCCTCGTCGATCACGTCGATGGCCTTGTCCGGCATGTGCCGGTCATTGATGTAGCGCGACGCCAGTTCCGCAGCGGCGCGCAGCGCTTCATCGCTGTACTCGATGTTGTGATGCGCTTCGAAACGACCTTTCAGGCCGCGCAGGATGCCGATGGTGTCTTCCACGGAGGGCTCCGACACATCGACTTTCTGGAAGCGGCGCGCCAGGGCACGGTCCTTTTCAAAGATCCCGCGAAACTCCTGGAACGTGGTCGAACCGATGCAGCGGATATCACCCGATGACAGGAGCGGCTTGAGCAGGTTAGAGGCATCCATGACGCCACCGGACGCAGCGCCCGCACCGATTATGGTGTGGATCTCGTCGATGAACAGGATCGCCTGCGGACGTTTTTTCAGTTCATTGAGCAACGCCTTGAAGCGCTTCTCGAAATCACCACGGTATTTGGTCCCGGCCAGCAAGGCACCGAGGTCAAGGGAATAGACCACGCTGTTGGCCAGCAAGTCTGGCACCTGGTTATCGACAATGCGCTTGGCCAGGCCTTCGGCAATCGCGGTTTTACCCACGCCCGCCTCTCCCACCAACAACGGATTGTTTTTTCGACGGCGCGCGAGAATCTGCGCGACACGCTCGACTTCCAGTTCACGCCCTACCAGCGGATCGATACGACCCTGACGCGCGAGTTCGTTAAGGTTGCTGGCATAAGCATCCAGAGGATTGCCTGAAGAAGAAGACTCACCGCCCTCGTCGTCCTGCATATCTTGCTCACCTTCAGAGTGATCGCCATGCCCCGGCACCTTGGAGATGCCGTGAGCGATGTAGTTGACGACATCGATGCGCGCAACGCTCTGCTGTTTCAGCAGGAACACTGCCTGACTCTCTTGCTCACTGAAGATGGCGACCAGCACGTTGGCGCCGGTCACTTCACGTTTGCCCGAGCTCTGTACGTGGAACACAGCACGCTGCAGCACGCGCTGGAAGCCCAGGGTTGGCTGGGTCTCACGATCCTCGTCATGAACGGGGATCAATGGCGTCGTGGAGTCGATGAACTCCTGCAGGTCATGCTTGAGTTTGTCGAGGTTTGCGCCGCACGCACGCAAAACGGTGGCGGCAGCCTCATTATCCAATAGGGCCAGCAGGAGGTGCTCGACGGTCATGAATTCATGACGTTTCGAACGCGCCTCCTTGAAGGCAAGATTGAGGGTGACTTCGAGCTCGCGGTTTAACATAGCTTCACCTCATACCCAAGTGGTCGGCGATTAACCGTCCTTCTCGATTTCACAGAGTAGCGGATGCTGGCTTTCCCTGGCGTACTGGTTGACCTGCATGGCCTTAGTCTCGGCGATGTCGCGGGTAAACACTCCACATACTGCCCGTCCTTCTGCAAGGCAAGTGGCTTCTTCCGCACCGAAAAGCGTGACGGTCGCTGGTATCTGGTGACGCCGCAAGGGCATCCGTTCTATTCGTTAGGGGTTAACA
>NZ_JBNNWE010000192.1:0-3010 GCF_050280905.1 Pseudomonas sp. NPDC086278 | reverse complement strand
CGTCCAGGCCGTAGAAGTTGCTGTGATCGCCACCGGAATACGGTTTGTCCGGATTGGCCTTGGTGCGCGCGGCCGAGCCGGCCAGCGGGATGGAGTACGGAATGCCCGAATCCGGCGTGTCGTTACTTTCCAGATGGTAGTAATCGAGGTTGACGCGGGTGTCGGTGCCCAGGCCAAACGCCAGCGACGGCGCGATGCCCCAACGGTCGTAATCGACGCTGTCACGGCCGGCGACGTTGCTCTCATGGCTCATCAGGTTCAGACGGCCGGCGGCGGTGTCGGTGAACTGGTAGTTGCCGTCCAGGGTGTAACGCTGGGTCTGGTCGGAGCCCCAGGTGAAACCGCCGTCCAACGAGTCGCCCAGGTGCGCTTTCTTGCTCACCAGGTTGATGCTGCCGCCCGCCGCACCACGGCCGCCGATGGCCGAGTTCGGGCCTTTGCTGACTTCGATCGATTCGACGGCGAAGATCTCGCGGCTCTGCGAACCGGTGTCGCGCACGCCGTCCAGGTAGGTATCGCCCTGCGCGTCGAAACCGCGAATGAACGGACGGTCGCCTTGCGGGTTGCCGCCTTCACCGGCACCGAAGGTGATGCCCGGAACGGTGCGCAACGCGTCCTGCATGTTGAGGGCGCCGGTGTCCTTGAGTACTTGCTGCGGGATTACGGTGATCGAGCGCGGGGTGTCGACCAGGGGCGCGGTGTACTTGGACGAGGAGGCTTTTTCGACGTTGTAGCTCGTCGCGTCCTGGGCTTCGCCGGTGATGGCGGTGGCGTCCAGGGCAATCGCGTTGCCCGATGCCTTGCCGTCAGTCTGTTCGGCTGCGAACACCATGTGGCTCGCAGAGCCTGCGGTGATGGCCACGCCAATTGCAGACGCGAGCAAACGCGGTGAACTGACAGGTAATTGTGAGTGTTGGCGTGACATGTGAATTCCCCTCCCCAAGGATTTGAGGCCGCGGAATATAGGGTAGACGCGTATTTGTATCAATTGCGAAACGTTACTATTCGCGAAGAATTTACATTCTTTACAATTTGCCCTTACGGTTTTTAATGTTTCGTTCGTCATGGGGGTTTTACACGGGCAATAAGAATCAATACCATTGGCGCTCCTTTGCTTTCTGGTGTTGTTCTCATGCTGCTGCACATTCCCGGCGTGTTCGCGAAAGAAGAAGTGCAGCGCATTCGTGAGGCGCTGGAACAGGCCGATTGGGCCGACGGCAAAATCACCGCCGGGTTTCAGTCGGCCAAGGCCAAGCACAATCTTCAACTGCCCGAAGGTCATCCACTGGCCAAGGAAGTCGGCGCGGCGCTGCTGGAACGCCTGTGGAAAAATCCGCTGTTCATGTCCGCCGCCTTGCCGCACAAAGTCTTCCCGCCATTGCTGAACTGTTACACGGCGGGTGGCAGCTTCGATTTCCATATCGACAACGCCGTGCGTCAGCCGAAAAACAGCATCGAGCGTGTGCGCACTGACCTGTCGGCCACGCTGTTCTTCAGCGAGCCCGAGGACTACGACGGCGGCGAACTGGAAATCCAGGACACCTTCGGCACCCAACGCGTGAAGCTGCCGGCCGGTGACATGGTCCTGTATCCCGGCAGCAGTTTGCACAAGGTCAACGCCGTCACGCGCGGCACCCGCTATGCGTCGTTCTTCTGGACCCAAAGCCTGGTGCGTGAAGACAGCCAGCGCGCCTTGCTGTTCGAGATGGACGGGGCGATCCAGCAACTGACCCACGACCTGCCCGATCACCCGTCGCTGATCCGCCTGACGGGCACTTATCACAACCTGTTGCGGCGTTGGGTCGAGGTATGACTTTTCAATTGCGCCGAGAGGAAGTGCTCGACGGCGAACGGCTCAAAGCCATGCTCGAGGAAAGCCCGGCACGGGCGGCACAAGCCATCGTGGTTGCTGCCCGCGAAGGGGTGATCGAGGCCCAGGCACTGCTCGGGCAAATCCTGCTGGACGGGCACGGCATCGCACTCGATCAACCGCTGGCATTGCGCTGGTTCGAGATTGCCGCGCACGGCGGGCACCTGATGGCGCGCAACATGGTCGGGCGGTGTCACGAACATGGCTGGGGGTGTGCGGCGGATGCTTCGGTTGCTGCGCGGCATTATCGAATCGCGGCAAACGCCGGGCTGGATTGGGCGATGTACAACTACGCCAACCTGCTGGCGACCGGGCGCGGGGTGATCGAGGACCAGCTGCAAGCGCTGAGTTTCTATCGCCACGCCGCCGAACTCGGCCACGCGAAGTCGATGAACTTGCTGGGGCGCTACCTGGAGGAAGGGCAGGTTTGCCCGGCGGACCCGCAGGCTGCACGTGACTGGTATCGGCGCTCGGCGGTCGGCGGGGATTTCCGCGGGCAGTTCAGCCATGCCGCGGTACTGGCGGATGCAGGGCAAATCGACCAGGCGTTGATCTGGTTACGCAAGGCCCTGGCGGGCGGCAATCTGAATTTCCTGCGGGTAGCAAGCAAGGCGCTAACGAACGCAACTGATCCGCACATTCGCGCCCTGGCCGCGGACTATGCCCGGCGCACCACCGAATTGGAGCAGGATCTCAAACCGCTGTAGGAGCCGGGTTATGCCGGGACAGCAGGCACAAAAAAGCCCATGACACGTCATGGGCTTTTTGCTGTCGGCGCTTGGCGTTTACACGTAGAACGATTTCAACGGCGGAAAGCCATTGAATTCCACCGCGCTGTAACTGGTGGTGTAGGCACCGGTCGACAACCAGTACAAACGATCACCAATCGCCAGGTTCAGCGGCAAACCGTACTTGTAGTTTTCATACATGATGTCGGCGCTGTCGCACGTCGGGCCGGCGATGACGACTTCTTCCATCTCGCCTTTCTTCTCGGTCCAGATCGGGAACTTGATGGCTTCGTCCATGGTTTCGATCAGGCCGGAGAACTTGCCCCACATCCGTGTACACCCAACGCTCGACGGCGGTCCGGGATTTACGCGCGACCAACACCACTTCGCTGACCAGAATGCCGGCGTTGGC
>NZ_JBNNWE010000191.1:0-3260 GCF_050280905.1 Pseudomonas sp. NPDC086278 | reverse complement strand
TATTAATTATGTGAGGATTCCCGTTGTTTCGAGAACCCTCACACTGGATCAGAAGTCCAGATTCGACACCGCCAAGGCGTTGCTCTCGATGAAGTTGCCGCACACCGCCGCCGAAGAACATGTGACTGACAGTGAGAAGCAATCTTTGCTGACTCACTTGAAAAGCAGTCACAAGGCGAAAGTGGAAGAACCACGCAAGATCACGCTGCAGCGTAAAACCACCAGCACCCTGCGTGTTGCTGGCAGCAAAAGCATCAGTGTTGAAGTCCGTAAAAAGAAAGTTTTCGTACAACGCAGCCCGGAAGAAATCGAAGCCGAGCGCAAACGCGAACTGGAAGAACGTCGCGCAGTAGAAAATGCTGCCCGTCAGAAGGCTGAAGAAGAAGCCAAGCGTCGCGCCGAAGAAGAAGCACGTCGCCAGCCTGCTACTGCGCAAACCGCTACCACCGACGCTGTTGCAGCGCCTGCGGCAGTGGCCGAGCCTGTGCGTGAAAGCGCTCCGGTTGTGGCAGCTGCACCAGCACCGTCTGCTGATGTTCGCAACAAGCAGAACGAACAGCGCCGTCCGGACAAACCACGCGCCGACGATAACAATCGTCGCGGCAGTGGCGATGGCGAGCGTAAAAACGCTCCGCATCGTGCTTCGGTTAAAGAGAAAGCGCCTGCGCCACGTGTTGCGCCACGCACTACCGACGAAGAAAGCGATGGCTTCCGTCGTGGTGGTCGCGGCAAGGCCAAGCTGAAGAAACGCAACGCTCACGGTTTCCAGAGCCCAACCGGCCCTGTAGTGCGCGAAGTGAAGATCGGCGAGACCATCACTGTTGGCGATCTTGCCCAGCAGATGTCGGTCAAGGCTGCTGAAATCATCAAGTTCATGTTCAAACTGGGTACTCCAGCGACGATCAACCAGGTACTGGATCAGGAAACTGCCCAACTGGTTGCTGAAGAGCTGGGCCACAAAGTGACCCTGGTCAGCGACACCGCCCTGGAAGATTCCCTGGCCGAGTCCCTGAAGTTTGAAGGTGAGTCGTTCTCCCGTGCGCCAGTCGTAACCGTAATGGGTCACGTTGACCACGGTAAGACCTCGCTGCTCGACTACATCCGTCGTGCCAAGGTAGCTGCTGGCGAAGCCGGCGGTATCACCCAGCACATCGGTGCGTACCACGTTGAAACTGATCGCGGCATGGTCACGTTCCTTGATACCCCGGGTCACGCCGCGTTTACCGCAATGCGTGCTCGTGGTGCCAAGGCGACCGACATCGTGATCCTGGTGGTTGCAGCGGACGACGGCGTGATGCCGCAGACCATTGAAGCTGTCCAGCACGCCAAGGCTGCCGGTGTTCCTCTGGTAGTGGCTGTGAACAAAATCGACAAGCCGGGCGCCGATCTCGATCGCATCCGTAGCGAACTGTCGGTTCACGGCGTGACTTCGGAAGAGTGGGGCGGCGACACCCCGTTCGTATCGGTTTCGGCGAAAGTCGGTACTGGCGTGGACGAGCTGCTCGAAGCGGTTCTGCTGCAAGCCGAAGTTCTCGAACTGAAAGCAACGCCTTCGGCTCCAGGTCGTGGCGTTGTGGTTGAATCGCGTCTCGACAAAGGTCGTGGCCCGGTTGCTACCGTTCTGGTTCAAGACGGTACCCTGCGCCAAGGCGACATGGTGCTGGTCGGTTCGAACTACGGCCGTGTACGTGCCATGCTCGACGAGAACGGCAAGCCAATCAAAGAAGCCGGTCCTTCCATCCCTGTCGAGATTCTCGGCCTGGACGGTACTCCGGACGCTGGCGACGAGATGAGCGTGGTTGCCGACGAGAAGAAAGCCCGTGAAGTGGCTCTGTTCCGCCGCAGCGCGCAAAGCCTTCGCCGACATGGCTCAGGACGACATCGTCCAGACCGTGAAAGACGCCGGTCTCAAAGGTCGCGGCGGTGCTGGCTTCCCCACCGGTGTCAAGTGGGGCCTGATGCCCAAAGACGAATCCATCAACATCCGCTACCTGCTGTGCAACGCGGACGAGATGGAACCGAACACCTGGAAAGACCGCATGCTGATGGAGCAACTGCCCCATCTGCTGATCGAAGGCATGCTGATCAGTGCCCGCGCGCTGAAAACCTACCGTGGCTATATCTTCCTGCGTGGCGAATACACCACCGCCGCCAAGCACCTCAACCGTGCCGTGGAAGAAGCCAAGGCAGCGGGCCTGCTGGGTAAAAACATTCTGGGCAGCGGCTTCGATTTCGAGCTGTTCGTCCACACCGGCGCCGGGCGTTACATCTGCGGTGAAGAAACCGCACTGATCAACTCCCTCGAAGGCCGCCGCGCCAACCCACGCTCCAAGCCGCCCTTCCCTGCCGCCGTTGGCGTGTGGGGCAAGCCGACTTGCGTGAACAACGTCGAAACCCTGTGCAACGTGCCGGCGATCATTGCCGACGGCGTGGACTGGTACAAATCGTTGTCGCGTGAAGGCAGCGAAGACATGGGCACCAAGCTCATGGGCTTCTCCGGCAAGGTCAAGAACCCGGGCCTGTGGGAATTGCCGTTCGGCATCACCGGTCGCGAACTGTTCGAAGACTACGCTGGCGGCATGCGCGACGGCTTCAAGCTCAAGGCCTGGCAGCCAGGCGGCGCCGGTACCGGTTTCCTGTTGCCGGAGCACCTGGACGCACAAATGTACGCCGGCGGCATCGCCAAAGTGGGCACCCGTATGGGCACCGGCCTGGCCATGGCGGTGGACGACAGCGTCAACATGGTTTCCCTGCTGCGCAACATGGAAGAGTTCTTCTCCCGCGAGTCGTGTGGTTTCTGCACGCCATGCCGTGACGGTCTGCCGTGGAGCGTCAAGCTGCTGCGCGCCATCGAGAACGGTGAAGGGCAAGCCGGCGATATCGAGACCCTGTTGGGTCTGGTCGGCTTCCTCGGCCCTGGCAAGACTTTCTGTGCTCACGCACCGGGCGCCGTGGAGCCATTGGGCAGCGCAATCAAATACTTCCGCCATGAGTTCGAAGCCGGCATCGCGCCCACCAGCGCCGTCGTCCCGCCTCTGGCAAGGCCGATCGTAGTCGGCGCGTAAACGCTTAAAAAGGCGAAGGGTTCGTGCCCGCAGCCTTTCGTGTGATGACGCCTTGAACGGCTGTGTTGATTCACGCGAATAACAAGATTCCATTAGCCACGCCCGCTGACACCGGGCCAACGAAGACCTTTGAACCATGGCCACTCTCGTCCAGGTCAAAGCCGTAGTCCCGATATTCCATTGCCCCGGCGAGCC
>NZ_JBNNWE010000190.1:0-3329 GCF_050280905.1 Pseudomonas sp. NPDC086278 | reverse complement strand
CTCGATATCGGCTTCCTGCTGCAACAGCGCCTTGACCATCGGCAGCAGCCGCGCGCCTTCGTCGCTGACGCTGAGGCGGCGGCCGTGTCGTCTTCGACATAGTCGCCGGTCACGGTCTGCAACAGAACGCTCTCGGGCAGGCGCATGCCTTTTTCAGCGATGAACTTGTTGGTCGGCGAAATCTTGCCCCGGGTGATCCCGGTCAAGTCGGCGATCATGCATTCGACTTCTGTGATCTTGTGGTCTTTCAACCAATCGGTGAGCTGGTCGAGGTTGTTACTCATAAATGCCTCTAGGCTTTGAGTTTCCTGACTCGTGCAAGTCAGGCAATGTTTGACGCATCGGCGTCGCGTTGAAATGTGTGTCTACGACAGGCTATCGTGTTTTTTCCGCAGCGCACGGCAAACGCCGGGCGTGCAGAATCACGAGCGGTGCCCTGCGTGATCGCCGGGCCGCTATTGTGAATCGGTTCTATATTGAATGAAGTAACCGTAATGGGGGTGTCGCCTCGACCGTCCAGAATATCGGACGCACGCACTGCTTTCGTCGGGGACGCAAATATTGCCGGCAGGCCCGAAGCCGCTGGGGCCACGGCGCGGACGAAAGTGTCGCCACTGATGTGATAAGCATGCAGACCGATCTGCGTGGAGCAGATGGTGACGCCGATTAACGGCAGGCGAGACATGAAGCACCCCGGTATTATTGCTGTTATGGGTTTGAATCGAGCTTAGCCTTGTTCATTTTTTTACACAACACCCCCGTAAAAAATACAACACGGCCCGCTCAAGCCCGCAGTCGGCAAAGCGTTCGAGGGCATAAAAATGCCCCAAAGTGCCTCAAAAATGCCCTATGAGCGCTTTTTTAGGGCAAAAAAGGCCTCGCTTGACTTCGGCATGCCGTTCGGGTTGACTGAAACCCGAAGAGATCAATGATTGATATTTTTAACAACAAAGGTGTTGCATCATGTCGGTACCCCCGCGTGCCGTTCAGCTTAACGAAGCGAACGCGTTCCTTAAGGAACATCCTGAGGTTCTGTACGTTGACCTTCTGATTGCGGATATGAATGGTGTGGTGCGCGGCAAGCGCATCGAACGCACCAGCCTCCACAAGGTTTACGAGAAAGGCATCAACCTGCCGGCCTCTCTATTTGCTCTGGATATCAATGGCTCGACGGTGGAAAGCACCGGCCTGGGTCTAGACATCGGCGATGCTGACCGAATCTGCTATCCAATCCCTGACACCCTGTGCAATGAGCCTTGGCAGAAGCGCCCTACCGCGCAACTGTTGATGACCATGCACGAACTGGAAGGCCAGCCGTTCTTTGCCGACCCGCGAGAAGTGCTGGCCAATGTCGTGCGCAAGTTCGACGAAATGGGCCTGACCATCTGCGCCGCGTTCGAACTGGAGTTCTACCTGATCGACCAGGAGAACGTGAACGGTCGTCCGCAACCGCCACGCTCGCCGGTGTCCGGCAAGCGCCCGCACTCGACACAGGTCTACCTGATCGACGACCTCGACGAATACGTCGACTGCCTCCAAGACATTCTGGAAGGTGCGAAAGAGCAAGGCATCCCGGCCGACGCCATCGTCAAGGAAAGTGCCCCGGCGCAGTTTGAAGTGAACCTGCACCACGTGGCCGACCCGATCAAGGCTTGCGATTACGCGGTCCTGCTCAAGCGCTTGATCAAAAACATCGCCTACGACCATGAGATGGACACCACGTTCATGGCCAAGCCTTACCCAGGCCAGGCGGGTAATGGTCTGCACGTGCACATCTCGATTCTTGATAAAGATGGCAAGAATATTTTTGCCAGTGAGGATCCCGAGCAGAACGCCGCACTGCGTCACGCGATCGGCGGTGTGCTCGAGACCCTACCGGCGCAGATGGCTTTCCTGTGCCCGAACGTTAACTCCTACCGCCGTTTCGGCGCTCAGTTCTACGTGCCGAACTCGCCGTGCTGGGGCCTGGACAACCGTACCGTGGCGATTCGCGTCCCGACCGGTGCCGCCGATGCCGTGCGTATCGAACACCGCGTTGCCGGTGCCGATGCCAACCCGTACCTGCTGATGGCGTCGGTTCTGGCGGGCGTGCATCACGGCCTGACTAACAAGATCGAGCCGGGCGCCCCCGTAGAAGGCAACTCCTACGAGCAGAACGAGCAAAGCCTGCCGAACAACCTGCGCGATGCATTGCGCGAGCTGGACGACAGCGAGGTCATGGCCAAGTACATCGATCCGAAATACATCGATATCTTCGTCGCCTGCAAGGAAAGTGAGCTGGAAGAGTTTGAACACTCCATCTCCGACCTTGAGTACAACTGGTACCTGCATACCGTGTAAGCGGTTGCAGTAAAAAGAACGCCGTTGGCTGATAAAGCCTGCGGCGTTTTTTATGGCTGTTTTTCTGTAAGAGCGAGGCGTCTGCTTCGCGAGCAAACCCGCTCCCACATTGGAATGCATTTCAAATGTGGCAGCGGGTTTGCTCGCGAAGGCGTCCTGGCAGACAACTCAGATGCCGGCTCGTACAATGCCCGCTGCCCCCGCAGGAGACCTCGATGACCCGACTCGCCACCCCACGCAAACCCCGCGCCCGCAGCCAGGCCCGGATCGATTCGATACTCGATGCCGCCCGTACGCTGCTGGCCGCCGAGGGCGTGGCCAGCCTGTCGATCTACAGCGTCGCCGAGCGTGCGCAGATCCCGCCGTCCTCCGTCTACCACTTCTTCGCCAGCGTCCCGGCCCTGCTCGAAGCGTTGACCGCCGATGTCCACGCCGCGTTTCGCGCCTGCCTGCAAGCGCCTATCGACCACGGCGCATTGAACGGCTGGCGCGACCTGTCACGGCTGGTCGAGCAACGAATGCTCGATATCTATGACGAAGACGCCGCGGCTCGCCAGTTGATCCTCGCCCAGCACGGCCTGACCGAAGTCACCCAGGCGGACCGCCAGCACGACATCGAACTCGGCGACCTGATGCACAAGCTGTTCGATCATCATTTCGAACTGCCGAGGCTGCCGACGGATGTCGATGTGTTTGCCTTGGCCATGGAGTTGGGCGATCGGGTGTATGCGCGCTCGGTGCAGCTGCATGGGCAGATCACGTCGCGGATGGCTGAGGAAGGGATGCGGGTATTTGATGCGTATCTGGGGCTCTATCTGCCGCCGTATCTGCCCAGGCGCAACCTTTCAGCCTGAGTTTTCCAGCGGCTTCAGTGGCCTCTTCGCGAGCAAGCCCGCTCCCACATTTGAAATGCATTCCAATGTGGGAGCGCCAGGCTTGACCGCAGGGCTTACGCCGATCGCAGGGCGATGGCTGATTTTTAGGAAAAG
>NZ_JBNNWE010000189.1:0-3569 GCF_050280905.1 Pseudomonas sp. NPDC086278 | reverse complement strand
GCGGGCTTGCTCGCGAAAGCGGTGCACCAGTCGACATCTGCATTGACTGACACTCCGTCTTCGCGAGCAAGCCCGCTCCCACATTTAGATTTGCGTTAGGTTATTGCGCGTGCGTCCACGGCAGAATCGGAATCGCCGTCACCGCATTCTGCGGGCTGCCTTCGATCAACCGATCGCTGTAGACCAGGTACACCAGCGTATTGCGCTTCTTGTCGAGGAACCGCACCACTTGCATGGTCTTGAATACCAGCGATGTGCGCTCCTTGAACACCTCTTCGCCATCCTTCAACTCACCCTTGAAGTTGATCGGCCCGACCTGGCGGCAAGCGATGGAGGCTTCCGCACGGTCTTCAGCCAACCCCAGACCGCCCTTCACGCCGCCCGTCTTGGCACGCGACAAATAGCACGTCACACCCTCGACCTTCGGATCATCAAACGCTTCGACGACGATACGGTCATTCGGGCCGACGAATTTGAACACCGTCGACACTTGGCCAATTTCCTCGGCCGAGGCCAGCAGCGGCATTACCAACAGCAGACTCAACAATCCTTTTGCCATGCGCATTCAGGTATTCCTTCAGACCAGAATCAGGTTATCGCGGTGAACCAATTCCGGTTCCGCCATGTAACCCAACAGACCGACAATCGCCTCAGACGATTGACCGATGATTTTTTGTGCTTCCAGCGCGCTGTAATTCGCCAGCCCGCGAGCAATTTCACGACCGTCCGGCGCCACACAGACCACCATTTCGCCGCGACGGAAGCTGCCTTGAACCAGCTTCACACCCACCGGCAGCAAACTTTTGTTGCCTTGGGACAACGCCGTTACCGCACCCGCATCCAGTACCAGGGTGCCGCGGGTTTGCAGATGCCCGGCCAGCCACTGCTTGCGCGCCGCCAGCATGCCACGCTCAGGTGACAGCAACGTGCCGAGGCGCTCGCCCGCCTTCAGACGATCCAGCACGCGCTCGAGGCGCCCGCCAACGATGATGGTATGCGCACCAGAACGCGCCGCCAGCCGCGCCGCACGCAATTTGGTCTGCATGCCGCCACGACCCAGCGCACCCCCGGTGCCGCCCGCGACAGCATCCAGCGCCGGATCATCGGCGCGAGCTTCGTAAATCAGCTGGGCGTCAGGGTTATTGCGCGGATCGGCGTCGAACATGCCGTCGCGATCCGTGAGGATCACCAGCAGATCCGCCTCGACCAGGTTGGCCACCAGCGCCGCGAGGGTGTCGTTATCGCCGAAACGGATTTCGTCGGTGACCACGGTATCGTTTTCGTTGATCACCGGGATGACCTTGAGCTCAACCAGCGCGCGCAAGGTGCTGCGGGCGTTCAGGTAGCGCTTGCGGTCGGACAGGTCATCATGCGTCAGGAGAATCTGCGCGGTATGCCGGCCATGTTCGGCAAAGCTCGATTCCCAGGCCTGCACCAACCCCATCTGACCGATGGCAGCCGCCGCCTGCAACTCGTGCATCGCACTGGGTCGTGCGGTCCAGCCCAGGCGGCTCATCCCGGCCGCTACCGCCCCGGAGGACACCAGCACCAGCTCGACGCCGGCTTCATGCAACGCCACCATCTGCTCGACCCAGACACCCATCGCCGCGCGATCCAGGCCCTTGCCGTCCGCCGTCAGCAGCGCGCTGCCGATTTTCACGACCCAACGCTGCGCACCTGTCACCTTGCTCCGCATCATCTTCAACCTTAGCTTGAGGGCGGCGCGACCTAGCACTGCCCGTGACGTTATTCGTGGTTACTCGTGACCAACAATCGATTTCCAGATACTAAAACGCCGCTCGATTGAGCGGCGTTCAAGTTTATCGCAACGAATCAGTCACGCACGTAAATGATTTCCGGACCGTCTTCGTCATCCACATCTTCTTCGTCCCAGTCATCGTCGCCGATGTCGTGGACCGACTTCACGCCGCTGCGACGCAGGGCACGCTGATCATCCAGCGCCTGCAATTGAGCGCGCGCTTCGTCTTCGATGCGCTGGTCAAGCTCGGCCAACTCTTCCTTGTAAACCGGGTCGTTCGCCAGACGGTCAGCACGATCTTCCATGTAACGCATGATGTCGTGGCACAGACGCTCGGTACCGAGCTTGGAGATGGCGGAGATCACGTAGACCGGACCGGTCCATTCCAGGCGATCGACGATTTCCTTGACGCGAGCATCGTGCTCTTCTTCGAGGATCTGGTCGCACTTGTTCAGCACCAGCCAACGATCACGCTCAGCCAGTGACGGGCTGAACTTGGTCAGCTCGCTGACGATCACTTCCGCCGCATCCGGAGCGCTGGCGTCATCCAGTGGCGCCATGTCCACGAGGTGCAGCAGCAAACGGGTACGCGACAAGTGCTTGAGGAAGCGAATCCCCAGGCCCGCGCCGTCGGAAGCACCTTCGATCAGGCCCGGAATGTCCGCCACCACGAAGCTCTTCCAGCGATCGACGGAAACCACACCCAGGTTCGGCACCAGCGTGGTGAACGGGTAGTCGGCGACTTTCGGCTTGGCGGCCGACACCGAACGAATGAAGGTACTTTTACCCGCGTTCGGCAAGCCCAGCAGGCCGACGTCAGCCAACACCTTCATTTCCAGCTTCAGGTCACGCGCCTCACCCGGCTTACCCGGAGTGGTCTGACGCGGTGCACGGTTGGTGCTGGATTTGAAACGGGTGTTACCCAGCCCGTGCCAGCCGCCGTGTGCCACCAGCAGCTTCTGACCCGCCTTGGTCAGGTCGCCGATCACTTCCTGAGTGGCGGAATCGATGACGGTGGTGCCGACCGGTACGCGCAGTACCAATTCTTCACCTTTCTTGCCGGTGCAGTCGGTGCTGCCGCCGTTGGAACCGCGCTCGGCATCGAAGTGACGGGTGTAACGGTAGTCGACCAGAGTGTTCAGGTTTTCGTCGGCGACCATATAGACCGAGCCGCCATCACCACCATCACCGCCGTTCGGGCCGCCGTTTTCAATGAATTTTTCGCGACGGAAGCTCATGCAACCGTTGCCGCCGTCACCGGCCTTTACTCGAATGGATACTTCATCAACAAACTTCATAACAACACGCCTCTCGCCATACGGACGAGCCGAAAAAACCTAGACATAAGACTCTTGCAAAAATGAGCGCAGCGACCTCAAGCAACAACCTCAAACCCAGCTGCTTTCGCCCATCACAAACAGCTTTGCAAGAGACTCACCCCACAAACGAAAAAGCCCCGTCGCGAGACAGGGCTTTTCCAGCAACCACGTAATTATGCCGCGACGACGTCAGTCTTCGGGACAATGCTTACGTAACGGCGATTGAAAGCGCCTTTTACTTCGAACTTGATCACGCCGTCGATTTTAGCGAACAGAGTGTGATCTTTGCCCATGCCAACACCGTAACCGGCGTGGAATTGGGTGCCGCGCTGACGCACGATGATGTTGCCCGGAATGATAACCTGGCCGCCATACATCTTCACGCCAAGGCGTTTGGCCGAACATCGCCTGGTCCCATGACGTGCAGGGTTATGGCCCGAACTTCGACGAAGGTTCCAAAGCGGTCAGCCTGGGCGTGGATGCCGATTACC
>NZ_JBNNWE010000187.1:0-3837 GCF_050280905.1 Pseudomonas sp. NPDC086278 | reverse complement strand
CAAGGAAAACCATATCGCCGCGTGCGGTGGCATCCCTGAAGCCATCAACGCTGCGCACAAGATCGCTCCGGGCAAGCCGGTCGAGATTGAAGTGGAAAGTCTGCAAGAGCTCAAGGAAGCGCTGGCGGCCGGCGCCGATATCATCATGCTCGACGAGTTGAGCCTGGATGACATGCGCGAAGCGGTGCGCTTGAACGGCGGCAAGGCCAAACTGGAGGCGAGCGGCGGGATCAACGAAAGCACGTTATTGCCAATTGCCGAAACCGGGGTGGATTACATTTCGATCGGTGCGATGACCAAGGATGTGAAGGCCGTGGACCTGTCGATGCGGCTCAGCCTCTGATTGAACAATGTGGAAGCGGGCTTGCTCGCGAATGCGCTGTGCCAGACGACAATCATGTCGATTGACCCCGCCTTCGCGAGCAAGCCCGCTCCCACCGGTGTTTCGCCTTCGGTGATCAGACCACCAGATTGTTCATCTCGCAGTACTCGTCCCACTCGACGCCCAGCACTTCGGCCGCCTCTTTGTGCAGAACCAGGCGCGCCGCCTCGAACTCTTCCGGGGTCGAGGTGTATTTGAGTGTCAGTTCCCAAGGCTGCAAGCCCTGTGATTCCGCCTCATCCTCGAATGCCCACTGGATCTGGTCTTTCTGATCGTCGGCGGGCAGGTCCTTGATCTCTTCAGCCAGTTGGGGCGACTCCAGCACGTACTTTTTGAGTGCTTCTTCGTGCCTGGCTTCCTGGGTCAATTCTTTAACGGTCATGTCGTTCTCGCTGATCTGGGGAATGGAAGATGGATCTGGATCATCAAGGATCTCTCTGACGCAAAAAACCGTGTGAAGCCCGGTTTGTCTGGCCTTCAGAACCATTCGTGGATCATCTGAAAACTGCTAAATGCTGCTCGTGCGACGTCCGAATATAGGACCTTTGGCGGACGAATTACAGGCATCGTTACATCAAATCTACAAAAAGACAGAAGGCCATCACACTGCATGCCATTTTTTATGCGCGCAGGAACAAGTTTCAAATATCCAAGTCATAGCGATGTGCCATCTAGGCACCTCAAAAGGAATTCAGGTGATGCGCCACTTTTCAAAGCTTCCGTCTACTCAGTTCGCAACCGGCATGGCTGCCCTTCTTCTCGGTACCCTGGCACTGACGGGTACCGCCCAAGCCAGTCTGGAGTACAGATCCGACAACGCTTCGTCGTCCGATAAATTCCTCGTTCACCATAATTATTACGGCACAGACGTGATGGTCAGGTCCGACCTCAGTATCGAGCAGGTGGAAAGGTTACAAAAAATTGTTAACACCAACACGGCCGATCTCGAAGCTCTAAAGAAAACCGTAAATGATCAGGCGCGCCTCATCGAAGAGCTCAAGCGCAACAACGGCTCCAGTTCCAGCTCTAACGCCAGTGAAGTGGAGAAACTGAAAAAGACGGCCAGCGAACAGGAGACTATCCTGAAAAACCTTGCCAAGGCCGTGGACGACCTCAAGCGCGAAAGCAGCACGAACTCCAGCTCAAGTTCCAGCGACGTGAGCGGGCTCAAGCGCACCGTCGGCGAGCAGGAAAACAGCTTGAATAACCTTGCCAAGGCACTCGACGAACTCAAACGCAACAACGGCTCGAATGCCAGCACCAATACCAGCGAGGTGACTGACCTCAAGCGCACGGTCAGTGAACAGGGAGACGGCTTGAAAAAGCTCGCCAGCCAGATGGACGATCTCAAACGCAACAGCGGCTCGAATGCCAGCACCAATACCAGCGAGGTGACTGACCTCAAGCGCACGGTCAGTGAACAGGGAGACGGCTTGAAAAAGCTCGCCGGCCAGATGGACGATCTCAAACGCAGCAGTGGGTCGAACTCAACTTCAAGCTCCGGTTCCAGCGAAGTGAACGAGCTTAAACGCAGCATCAACGAACAGGAAAATGCCCTGAAAAACCTCGTCAGTCAGGTCGATGAACTCAAGCGCAGCGCCGGATCGAGCTCCAGTTCAAGTTCCAGCGACCTGTCCAGTCTGAAACGCGAAGTCAGCGATCAGGACAATCAGCTGGATCAGCTCAAACGAACCGTGGAAGAGCTGAGAACGAAAGTGAAATAAGGGTTGATCGTGTGGTGCCCGAGACAGGAGTCGAACCTGCGACCTTCGCGTTACGAGTGCGCTGCTCTACCGACTGAGCTACACGGGCAGTGGGCTAAACCTAGCACCGGGTTCGAGAGCCAGCAACTTCAAGCCCTGTTCCCCAAATAAAAAAATGCCCCGCAGCTTTCACTGCGGGGCATTTTTTATAACGTTGAAGCGGTCAGGCGTGGGGGGTATTAAACGCCCGATGCCTTGGCTGCTGCTACGTCTTTGATGGACAGTTTGATACGGCCGCGGTTGTCCACGTCCAGTACCAGCACTTCCACTTCCTGGCCTTCTTTCAGAATGTCGGTCACTTTCTCGACGCGAGCATCGCTCAGCATCGAGATGTGAACCAGACCGTCCTTGCCCGGCAGGATGTTGACGAATGCGCCGAAGTCGACGATGCGTTCAACCTTACCGACGTAGATCTTGCCGATTTCAGCTTCTGCGGTGATGCCCAGAACGCGCTGACGTGCTGCTTCAGCCGCTTCCTTGGTTTCGCCGAAGATCTTGATCGAGCCGTCGTCTTCGATGTCGATCGAAGCCTTGGTCTCTTCACAGATCGCACGAATGGTCGCGCCGCCTTTACCGATGACATCACGGATTTTGTCGGTGTCGATTTTCATCGCGATCATGGTCGGAGCGTTTTCCGACAGCTCGGTACGCGACTGGCCAATGATCTGGTTCATCTGACCGAGGATGTTCAGGCGCGCTTCCAGGGCTTGGCCCAGAGCGATTTCCATGATTTCTTCGGTGATGCCTTTGATCTTGATGTCCATCTGCAGCGCGGTAACACCTTTGGCGGTACCGGCTACTTTGAAGTCCATGTCGCCGAGGTGGTCTTCATCACCCAGGATGTCGGTCAGGATGGCGAATTTCTCGCCTTCTTTAACCAGACCCATGGCGATACCGGCCACCGGTGCCTTCATCGGCACACCAGCGTCCATCAGGGCCAGGGAAGCGCCGCAAACGGAAGCCATCGAGCTCGAGCCGTTGGATTCGGTGATTTCCGACACCACGCGGATGGTGTACGGGAACACGTCAGCGGCAGGCAGCATGGCCGCGATCGAACGACGAGCCAGACGGCCGTGACCGATTTCGCGACGACCAGCGCCACCCATGCGACCACACTCACCGACCGAGAACGGAGGGAAGTTGTAGTGCAGCATGAACGGGTCTTTTTTCTCGCCTTCCAGGGTGTCCAGCAGTTGTGCGTCACGGGCGGTGCCCAGTGTGGCAACGACCAGAGCCTGAGTTTCGCCACGGGTGAACAGCGCCGAACCGTGGGTCTTAGGCAGAACACCAACTTCGATGTTCAGAGGACGTACGGTCTTGGTGTCGCGGCCGTCGATACGTGGCTTGCCGTTCACGATGTTTTCGCGAACGGTGCGGTATTCGATTTCGCCGAAAGCCGCTTTGACTTCGCTGGAGGAAGGCTGGCCTTCTTCGCCGGACAGCTTGGCAACCACCTGGTCTTTCAGCTCACCCAGGCGAGCGTAACGGTCGGCCTTGATGGTGATGGTGTAAGCCTGGGAGATCGCGTCGCCGAACTCGGCACGGATAGCGCCCAGCAGAGCGGTGGCTTCTGGCTGTGGAGCCCAGGTCCAGACTAAATGAAAACCCGGCCTTATCCGCCGGGTTTTTTACGCGTTAACGTTTCATGCAGCGTTGATATCGCTCATCAACTCGCTTGGCGAACCACGCCGT
>NZ_JBNNWE010000186.1:0-3860 GCF_050280905.1 Pseudomonas sp. NPDC086278 | reverse complement strand
AGTTGGTCCGCCTCAGCTCCGCCGCTCATGCCGATCGGCGTCACGTTGATCAGCATCTGCGGGCGCTCGGTGCCCAGTTCCGCTTGCCAGCGCCAAGAATGATCATTAGCTTAAGGCCCAAGGTGCAAATGAAACGATCTGCTTTCTTTATCTCCGATGGCACCGGCATCACAGCCGAAACCCTGGGTCAAAGCCTCCTGGCGCAGTTCGAAAACATTACCTTCAGCAAATTCACGCGACCGTACATCGACAACGTGGATAAAGCGCGGGCCATGGTACAACAAATCAACAAAGCCGCCGAAACCGACGGCTTCCGGCCGATTATTTTTGACACCATCGTCAATCAGGACATCCGTGAGATCCTTGCGACCTCCAATGGTTTCATGATCGACATTTTCTCGACGTTCCTCGCACCGCTGGAGCAGGAACTGACCGAGCATTCTTCCTACACCGTCGGCAAGTCCCATTCGATCGGCACCAACTCCAATTACATGGAGCGCATCGAGGCGGTGAACTTCGCCCTCGACAACGACGACGGCGCCCGCACGCACTATTACGACAAGGCCGACCTGATTCTGGTCGGCGTGTCGCGTTGCGGCAAAACCCCGACGTGCTTGTACATGGCCATGCAATTCGGCATCCGCGCGGCCAATTACCCGCTGACCGAAGACGACATGGAGCGCCTGACCCTGCCCAACGCCCTGCGCGCCCACCAGCACAAGCTGTTCGGCCTGACCATCGACCCGGACCGCCTGACGGCAATCCGCAACGAGCGCAAGCCCAATAGCCGTTATTCGAGCTATGCCCAGTGCGAATTCGAAGTGCGCGAGGTGGAGAACCTGTTTCGTCGCGAGAACATCCCGCACATCAATTCGACGCATTTTTCGGTGGAAGAGATTTCGGCGAAGATTCTGGTCGAGAAAGGCGTGGAGCGGCGGTTCAAGTAGATTTGCAGCGCCTGTCGGGCCGCCTTCGCGAGCAAGCCCGCTCCCACAGGGGATTTGTGAGTGACACAGATCCAGTGTGGGAGCGGGCTTGCTCGCGAAGGCGTTCCGACGATGAACGATTACACGGTGTTATTTCAGCCGTTTCAACAGTGCCTTGCCCACATCCAAGGCCGATCCCGGGTTTTCCCCGGTAATCAACTCGCGATCCTCCACCACATGTGACACCCAAGGCACCGTATTACTGCTGAACTGCCCGCCCGCCTGCTCAAGCGCGGTCTGTGGGTAAAACTTCATCGCCCCGCCCTCCAGCAAGCCTTTGGCCAACACCTCTTCCTGATTACTGATCACGGTCATTTTGTAGCCCGCGTAAATCCATTGCGGATCCGCCGTAGCCTGCCCTTTGCTCTCCAGTTCACCGACAAATTTTGACGGGTCCGCCATTGTCGACAGCAACGCAATCGGCCCATGGCACACCAGCGCCGTGGTTTTGCCCTTGGCGTTGAAGTCAGCCAGCAAGCGACCCAAAGGCGCGCTGGTCAGCAAATCCTGCATCGGCGCATGGCCGCCTGGGACGTACACCGCATCGAAATGCCCGTAGCCGATCTGCTCGACCCGCGACAAGCTGATCACCGGCGAGTCCTTCAGCGAAGTGATTTTCAGGGTGTCGAGCAGCGCCTTGTAGCGTTCAAGTTCAGCCTGGTCGTTGTTGAAATACATCGGATCGACCGACGACTTATCCAGCGTCGGCACATTGCCCTTGGGTGTGGCAAACGTCACGGTGTGCCCGGCATCGAGCAGCAACTTCACGGGTTGCAGCAGTTCATTGAGGTAAAAACCGGTGGAAAACACCTGACCGTTTTTCAGGTCCAGGTGATTGGCGTCCGAGAGGACCACCAGCACGTTATCGGCGTGGGCGCCAATGCTGGTGGCGGCGAGCGTGGCGCTGAGGGCCAGAGTGGTGAGCTTCTTCATGAGGTATCCGGTGGCAGGTTTCGAGACCCGTCACTGTATTGATGCCGGCCATGGCGATAAACTCGCCGGCACGAATATCACTTGGCCTCTGGAGGCAAGAATGGCCCGTCGATTCGATTACCTGGCCGACGTCGAAGCCTTCGTCGCCGTGGTCGAGAAAGGCACCGTCAGCGCTGGCGCCATCACCTTGGGCACCACGCCGTCGGTGATCAGCCGGGCGCTTTCACGCCTGGAGACACGGCTCGGCGTGCAATTGCTCAGGCGCACCACCCGCCGCTTGAGCCTGACCGATGCCGGCGCGCTCTATCTGGAGCAAACCCGCTCGGCCTTCGCCCTGATCGACGATGCCGAACGCAAGATCCAGGGCCAGGACGGTGCCTTGAGCGGTCGTGTGCGCCTGAGCGTGCCGACCACCTACGGGCATTACCGCTTGCCGCCATTGTTGGCGCGCTTCGCCCGGACTTACCCACAGGTGCGGATCGAATTGAGCATCACCAACCGCAACGTCGACTTGGTGGCCGAAGGCTTTGACCTGGCCATTCGCCTCGGCCATTTGCCGGACAGCGGGTTGATCGGGCGCAAACTCGAAGACGCGCGTTTGTGTGTTGTCGCGGCACCGGACTACCTGGATCGCACCGGCATCCCGCAGCATTTGAGTGAATTGCCTGAGCATGATTGCCTGCCGTTCGTGATGCCAAGCAGTGGACGCATCGGGCCGTGGCTGTTTCGCGATAACGGCGAGAATCTGGAATGGTTGCCTTCAAGCAACGTGACGGTGTCGGACGATGTATTGGGTACTGTCTCACTGGCACAGAGTGGGCTGGGGATTTGCCAGACCTATGACTTTATTGTCCGGGAGCGTATCGAGCGTGGGGAATTGGTGGAAATACTTGAAGCCTATGGCGGATGCAGTCGACCGTTTTCGGTGATCTATCCGCCGCATCGGCAATTGCCGGCGGCGGCGCGGGTGTTGATTGATTTTCTGGGCAGGGAAACTGAAGGACGCTAAAGGCTTCGCGAGCAAGCCCGCTCCCACAGTGGATCTTCGGTGAACACAAGATTTGTTTACGACGATGGCCACTGTGGGAGCGGGCTTGCTCGCGAAGGCGTTCCGACGATGAACGATTACACGGTCTCTGCCAGTGCCCCGGCCAACGCTTCAAACCCTTGCAATAACATCCGGTCATCCCCCGCCGAACTGCAAACACTCGCCCGAATGAATTGCGGCACCGCCCCATGCCCCACCGCAAAGGCCTCGGCCGTCGCCACCAGATAATTTTTTTCCTTGAGTTCCGCCGCAATCTGCGACGCCCGCCACGGTTCGGGCACTTCGATCCAGAAGTGTGGACTGTGCGGATGGGTGTTGTACGTCAAACCCTCCAGCCGCCCGGCGGCCAGCACCTTGCGCCGCCCTATCTCGGCAATCTGCTGGCCCAGCAATTGCTGCGCCGTGCCGTTTTCTATCCACAGACTCGCGACGTCCAGTGTCAACGGGCTGGCCATCCAGCAGGTCCCGCGCACCGCTGCGCTCAAGCGTCCGATCAACGGTTGTGGCGCGTGCAAGTAGCCGACCCGCAATCCGGCCGAAACCGCTTTGCTCAGGCTGCCGATCAGCACTGAGCGCTCGGGGGCGAAATGGCTCAAGGGCAGCGGTCGCTGTTGCGCCAGGACCGCGTGGGCTTCGTCTTCGAAGATCAGCAGATTGTGTTGCCGACAGATGCCTGCAATCGCCTCGCGCCGTGGGACGGACATCACGGCTGCCGTAGGATTCTGGATCGTTGGCGTGCAATACAGCGCTGATACGCGATGGTTGCGGCACACCTCTTCCAGCGCCTGCGGCAGCAGCCCCTCGTCATCCATCGCGACGCCGATCAGTTTGATGCCGAGCATGCGCGCAACACTGATCAACCCCGGATAGGTCAGATGCTCCGTGACCACCGT
>NZ_JBNNWE010000185.1:0-4079 GCF_050280905.1 Pseudomonas sp. NPDC086278 | reverse complement strand
GGTCCGGGGGCCATCGCCGACTGGGCCGCTTCCAGAAGCCTGACGCTGAAGATTTTTCGCTCTTTCTTCGCGCGGCGGGCCTTGGCCTCACCGATCGACATGCGGCGGTTGATGTCCTTGATCTCGGCGATCGTCAAACCGGTTTCGGTTTGCAGCGCGATCAGCTTCTGCTGGCAGCGAATGATGTCCGGTTGCAAACGACCAATGGCTTCGGCGTATTTGCTTTTGCCTTTGGCCAGAGCATCGGTCCAGCTTTCGTAAACTTCGTTGCCCGGGAACTGGCGCAGGAAGTCGGCACGAGGCATGCGAGCATCACGCACGCAAAGTTGCATGATCGCGCGCTCTTGCTGACGCAGACGATCCAGGGCACTGCGTACACGCTCGACCAGGCCTTCGAATTGCTTCGGTACCAGTTTGATCGGCATGAACAGCTCAGCCAGGATCAACAGCTCGGCGATTGCCAGTTTGTTGCCACGGCCGTGCTTTTTCAGCGCCTTGCGGGTGATTTCCATCTGATCGGAGACAGCGCCAAAACGCTGTGCAGCGATGACCGGATCCGGACCGCTTTCGGCTTCTTCTTCGTCGTCGGTGCTGGCTTCAGCTTCGTCGTCGTCGGTGTCGTCGTCCGCTTTCACGGCTTTCGGGTCGACAGGCGGCGGCACTTCGGCAGCAGGCGGCGCAATACCGTCGTCCGGGTCGATATAACCGCTCAGAACGTCGGACAGGCGGCCACCTTCGGTGGTGACGCGAGTGTACTCGGAGAGAATATGGTCAACCGTGCCAGGGAAGTGCGCAATTGCGCCCATCACTTCGCGGATGCCCTCTTCAATACGTTTGGCGATTTCAATTTCGCCTTCACGTGTGAGGAGCTCTACCGTGCCCATTTCACGCATGTACATGCGCACTGGGTCGGTGGTGCGACCAATGTCGGTCTCGACCGCTGCCAACGCAGCTGCTGCCTCTTCGGCTGCGGCTTCGTCAGTATCGGCGTCGGCCAGCATAAGGGAATCCTTATCTGGCGCAACCTCGAATACGTTGATCCCCATGTCGTTAATCATGCGGATGATGTCTTCCACCTGTTCCGGATCTGAAATATCCTCAGGCAGGTGGTCGTTGACCTCCGCGTAAGTCAGGTAACCCTGCTCACGACCGAGTGTGATCAACTCTTTGATACGAGACTGCTGTTGCGCTTTTCCGGACATAACACCCTATCCACTGAAGGTCTTGGCGGGCAAAAAACAAGCCGAGGATTATACCTGAGCTATGACCTCACGCGCCAGTTGAGGTCGGGTCTGATACAGCCTTATTGCGTTTTAATAGGTCGCGCATCTGATTTGCGATCTGAATTGCTTCCTCCGCAGTCAATCCTGGCTGCCTTGCTTTCCTGATAAGTACTTCCAGGCTATCCGTGTGCTGACTTGCCGATAACCTAGTAATGGTGTCTAAAAACTGTTGTTCAAGGTTGTCGCCTTCAATCAGCCACTCCTTTTCCGCTAAAGCCTTGAGCAGGCGCCCCTGTTCGGTTCCATGCCAGCGCGCCATCAACTGGATAGAGTTTAGCCTAGGATTTTTCTGCACAGCCCCGATGAGGGCAACGAGCAGTTGCGCGTACGTATTGCTTTCGTTCGCGAAGTGATCGGCTGTTTCTACCTTGCCGGCCAGTTCCGGATGGTGAATGAGGGTGCGCAGGGCTATCAGCGTCGGGGCTTCGACCGCAATCGGTGTCCGTGGGGCACTGGGTTGGTCGCGATCACCGCCGCGCTTGCCATTCTTGTCCCAGGGTTTCTTGTCCCACTTCTTGCCGCCGGCGCCGGGTTTCTTCGGCGTCCACTCCTGCTGCGGCGTGTACATCTCCTGGGCCTGCGGCTGATGGTAGTCGCTGTAATCCGGCATGGCGTCGTAATCGATGCCCGGGTCGTAGGCCGGCGGGGCATTCTGCGGCGCGCTTTGCACCAGTTGGCTCACGGCTTCACCGCTGAGCCCGGTAATCTCGGTCAGGCGCTGACGCATCAGAATGCGCAGGTTTGCGCCCGGGACCTTGTCGATCAGCGGCGCGGCAAGCGTGGCCATATGGGCCTTGCCTTCAAGTGAGCGCGGGTCCGACTCTTCGGTCAGTTGCTGAAAGAAATAATCGGCTAACGGCTGGGCGTGCTGATTGATTCGCGCGCGGAAGGCGTCAGTGCCTTCAGAGCGGACCAGCGTGTCCGGGTCTTCGCCTTCGGGTAAAAACAAAAAACGAGCGCGCCGCCCGTCCTGCAGGCTCGGCAGCGTCGCTTCCAGTGCGCGCCAGGCGGCGTTGCGGCCGGCCTGATCGCCATCGAAGCAGAACAGTACGTTAGGCACGACACGAAACAGTCGCTTCAAGTGCTCCTCGCTGGTCGCGGTGCCCAGGGTCGCAACAGCATTGCGCAGGCCTTGCTGGGCGAGGGCAATCACGTCCATGTAGCCTTCGACGACAATGATTTCGTCGAGGTTGCGGTTGTTCTTGCGCGCCTCATAAAGGCCGTAGAGTTCCTGGCCTTTATGGAAGACCGGGGTTTCCGGTGAGTTCAGGTATTTCGGTTTGTCGTCGCCCAGCACACGACCGCCGAACGCGATGATGCGCCCGCGACTGTCGCGGATCGGGAACATCACGCGATCGCGAAAGCGGTCATAGCGTTTGCCGGTTTCGGCGTTCTCGATCAACAGGCCGGCGTCGATCATGGCTTTCTGTTGCAAGGTGTCGCTGCTCAAGTGTTTGAACAGATTGTCCCAGCCGGGTGGCGCGAAACCGAGGCCGAAGTCCCGGGCGATTTCCCCGGTCAGGCCGCGACCTTTCAAGTAATCCACGGCGGCCTTGCGCGATGGATGGCTTTTCAGTGCTTGACGGTAAAAGTCAGCGGCCGCAGTCAGCAGCGGGTACAACGGCGAATCGGTCGGCTGGCGCGGTTTGTGCGGCCGGCCGCTTTCTTCGCGGGGGATTTCCATGCCGGCGGCTTTGGCCAGTTCTTCGACCGCCTGGACGAAGTCCAGGTTGTCATGGTCCATCATGAAGCCGAGGGCGTTGCCACCAGCGCCGCAGCCGAAGCAGTAATAGAACTGCTTGTCGGGGCTAACGCTGAACGACGGGGTTTTCTCTTTGTGAAAAGGGCAGCAGGCGGTGTAGTTCTTGCCGGCCTTTTTCATTTGCAGGCGCGAGCTGACCACATCGACGATGTCGGTGCGGTTCAGAAGGTCGTCAATGAAGCTCTGGGGAATTAGCCCGGCCATGGCGTTCTCGTCATCTGCGCTGAAACGAATCCAATACGAACGGCGAACGCGCGCGGGTCGTTGATTGAGGCACACTGCTGTGGCTCGACCGGTGTCGTCTGCGTAATCGCTGTCGGGAAGTGTATCTGCCGAAAATCCACTGACGTTAGTTCCAATCAGTATTCGACTGTCTGAAAGTGTTGCGCTGAAATCCGCTACGGCCAGTCGATGGCCTCGGATAGCTCATAAGCGGGCACGCAAGAAGGTGCCTTGGGCTGATCGTCGTGAGAGGAATCAGTGGGTGTGCTCGTCAGTAGCCTTGGAAGGCTCGTCAGAAAAGACGTGCACCGCTGGCAAAAGAGCCAGGTCTGACGCTGTAAAGCAGATTAGTCTCGGTCGCGTCTGCGGCGTTGACGGTGAAGCATCAAGCGTTTTACGCAAATGCCATAAGCCCGGCTTGGAGCCGGGCTTGGCAGAAGCTTGCTACGAACGTCTGTGTATTAGTACAGACGAACGGCGCGGCGCTGTTCGCGCTGAACTTTCTTGGCGTGACGCTTAACAGCGGCTGCTGCTTTGCGCTTACGCTCAGAAGTAGGCTTCTCGTAAAATTCGCGGCTACGAACTTCAGCCAGTACACCGGCTTTTTCGCAGGAGCGCTTGAAACGACGCAGAGCTACGTCGAAGGGTTCGTTCTCTTTTACTTTGACGGCTGGCATCCAGAGCTACCTTCATTCATTACCGGGGTCAACATCCTCGCGGGGAAGGCGAGTTTCAAAGGAAAGCCTCTTAATATTCCTCATACAGCAAAAATAATATTGCAAAAAGTGTATAAGAATAAAGGTGCACTCGTC
>NZ_JBNNWE010000184.1:0-4252 GCF_050280905.1 Pseudomonas sp. NPDC086278 | reverse complement strand
CGCGCACGGCTTTGCATTCGCGTTTCACGGCGGCGTGAATGTCTTCACCGTTTTTCGGGAAGTACCACGGACGTTTCCACTGCCCGACGTCTTCGTGCCAAGTTATTGAATTCTGGCAGCCGACCATTGGAGAGCAATAGTGATGGAAACCCGCACGCCAAACCGCTTGCCGTTCCATCGCCTGGCAGTTTTTCCGGTGTTGATGGCTCAATTTGTCGTTTTGCTGATTGCCGCTTTGGCGCTCTGGCAATGGCACGGAGTCGTTGCCGGGTACTCAGGACTCTGCGGAGGCCTGATAGCCTTGCTACCCAATGTTTATTTCGCTCATAAGGCATTTCGGTTTTCCGGCGCCCGAGCAGCCCAAGCCATCGTCCGGTCTTTTTATGCCGGTGAGGCGGGCAAACTGATTTTGACGGCAGTGCTCTTTGCATTGACGTTTGCAGGTGTAAAGCCATTGGCGCCGCTAGCTGTATTTGGCGTCTTCGTGTTGACCCAACTGGTCAGCTGGTTTTCGCCCCTGCTGATGAGAACAAGACTTTCGAGACCTTAGGGCGTTTGAGGCAACCATGGCAGAAACAACCGCTTCGGGCTATATCCAGCACCACTTGCAGAACCTGACTTTCGGTCAGCATCCTACCGGCGGCTGGGGCTTTGCCCACACCGCAGCAGAAGCCAAGGAAATGGGCTTCTGGGCTTTCCACGTCGATACTCTCGGCTGGTCGGTCGCGTTGGGTCTGATCTTCGTTCTGATTTTCCGCATGGCGGCAAAGAAGGCGACGTCGGGTCAACCGGGTGCTTTACAGAACTTCGTTGAAGTATTGGTCGAATTCGTCGATGGCAGCGTGAAAGACAGCTTCCATGGCCGTAGCCCGGTGATTGCACCGCTGGCACTGACCATCTTCGTCTGGGTCTTCCTGATGAACGCTGTCGACCTGGTACCGGTCGACTGGATTCCTCAGTTGGCCATTCTGATCACCGGCGATGCGCACATTCCATTCCGTGCCGTATCGACCACTGACCCGAACGCTACCCTGGGCATGGCCCTGTCGGTGTTCGCGTTGATCATTTTCTACAGCATCAAGGTCAAGGGCATCGGCGGCTTCATCGGCGAACTGACCCTGCACCCGTTCGGCAGCAAGAACATCTTCGTTCAGGCCCTGCTGATTCCGGTGAACTTCCTGCTGGAGTTCGTGACGCTGATCGCCAAGCCAATTTCGCTGGCACTGCGTCTGTTCGGCAACATGTACGCCGGCGAACTGGTCTTCATTCTGATTGCTGTGATGTTCGGCAGCGGTCTGCTCTGGCTTAGCGGCCTGGGCGTAGTTCTGCAGTGGGCGTGGGCTGTGTTCCACATCCTGATCATTACCCTGCAGGCGTTTATCTTCATGATGCTGACCATCGTTTACTTGTCGATGGCGCACGAAGAGAACCATTAAGGCCAGTCTCGACTAGTCTGATGTCCCACCCGGTCAAACGGGTGGGTGCCCGAACAGGGCTATGAAACGATTTGTTTTACCGCTTTAAAATCTAAAAAACCTAAACCATACGACGTAAAAGTCGGGAGGAAAGATGGAAACTGTAGTTGGTCTAACCGCTATCGCTGTTGCACTGTTGATCGGCCTGGGCGCACTGGGTACCGCAATTGGTTTCGGCCTGTTGGGCGGCAAGTTCCTGGAAGGCGCAGCGCGTCAGCCAGAGATGGTTCCAATGCTGCAAGTTAAAATGTTCATCGTTGCCGGTCTGCTCGACGCCGTGACCATGATCGGTGTTGGTATCGCTCTGTTCTTCACCTTCGCGAACCCATTCGTTGGTCAACTCGCTGGCTAATTACTCGAACCTTCGAGTAATTGGTGTGATGTGCAACGAACGAGCGAGGTGTTGGCGTGAACATTAATGCAACCCTGATTGGCCAGTCCGTTGCGTTCTTCATTTTTGTACTGTTTTGCATGAAGTTCGTGTGGCCTCCGGTCATCGCGGCTTTGCACGAACGTCAGAAGAAGATCGCGGATGGACTGGACGCTGCCGCCCGAGCAGCTCGCGACCTGGAATTGGCCCAAGATAAAGCGGGTCAACAACTGCGCGAAGCAAAAGCTCAGGCAGCCGAGATCATTGAGCAAGCCAAGAAACGCGGTAACCAGATTGTTGAAGAGGCCGTTGAAAAGGCCCGTATCGACGCTGACCGTGTGAAGGTCCAGGCTCAGGCCGAGATCGAGCAGGAACTGAACAGTGTCAAAGACGCGCTGCGTGCCCAACTGGGTAGCTTGGCAGTCTCCGGCGCCGAGAAGATCCTGGGTTCCACAATCGATCAAAACGCGCACGCGGAGCTGGTAAACAAACTGGCTGCTGAAATTTAAGCGAGGGCGATCATGGCAGAATTGACCACGTTGGCCCGACCTTACGCTAAGGCAGCCTTCGAGCACGCCCAGGCCCACCAGCAACTGGCCTCTTGGTCAGCCATGCTCGGCCTGGCTGCAGCAGTGTCGCAAGATGACACTATGCAGCGCGTGCTCAAGGCCCCGCGACTGACGAGCGCAGACAAGGCCGCCACGTTTATTGACGTGTGCGGCGACAAGTTTGATGTAAAAGTGCAGAACTTCATCCACGTCGTTGCCGAAAACGACCGTCTCCCGCTACTGCCGGAGATTGCCGCTCTGTTTGACCTGTACAAGGCCGAACAAGAGAAGTCGGTAGACGTTGAAGTCACCAGTGCTTTTGCATTGAACCAAGAACAGCAAGACAAACTCGCCAAGGTTCTCAGTGCACGACTCGACCGGGAAGTGCGCCTGCAAGTTGCGGAAGACAAATCCCTGATTGGGGGCATTGTCATTCGCGCCGGCGACCTGGTTATCGATGGCTCGGTTCGCGGTAAACTCGCGAATCTTGCCGAAGCATTGAAATCTTGAGTTTGAAGGGGCAGCAGAGCAATGCAGCAACTCAATCCTTCCGAAATAAGTGAAATTATCAAGGGCCGCATCGACAAGCTCGATGTGACCTCCCAAGCCCGTAACGAAGGCACTGTCGTCAGCGTATCTGACGGTATCGTGCGGATTCACGGTCTGGCCGACGTCATGTACGGCGAGATGATCGAGTTTCCGGGCGGCGTCTTCGGTATGGCCCTCAACCTTGAGCAAGACTCTGTAGGCGCCGTGGTATTGGGCTCCTACCAGTCTCTGGCTGAAGGCATGAGCGCCAAGTGCACTGGCCGCATCCTCGAAGTTCCGGTTGGTAAGGAACTGCTGGGTCGCGTAGTCGACGCACTGGGTAATCCGGTTGACGGCAAAGGTCCACTGAACAACACCGAGACCGATGCGGTCGAGAAAGTTGCTCCAGGCGTGATCTGGCGTAAGTCGGTAGACCAGCCTGTACAGACTGGCTACAAGGCTGTAGATGCCATGATCCCTGTCGGCCGTGGCCAGCGTGAGCTGATCATTGGTGACCGTCAGATCGGTAAAACCGCTCTGGCGATCGACGCGATCATCAATCAGAAAGACAGCGGCATTTTCTGCGTCTACGTGGCAATCGGTCAGAAACAATCGACCATCGCCAACGTGGTTCGCAAGCTGGAAGAAAACGGCGCACTGGCTAACACCATCGTCGTGGCAGCGAGCGCTTCGGAATCTGCAGCACTGCAATTCCTGGCACCGTACTCCGGTTGCACCATGGGTGAATTCTTCCGCGACCGCGGTGAAGACGCGCTGATCGTTTATGACGATCTGTCCAAGCAAGCAGTGGCTTACCGCCAGATTTCCCTGCTGCTGCGCCGTCCACCAGGCCGTGAAGCTTACCCAGGCGACGTGTTCTATCTCCACTCCCGTCTGCTGGAACGCGCATCCCGCGTTTCGGAAGAATACGTAGAGAAGTTCACCAACGGCGCAGTAACCGGCAAAACCGGTTCCCTGACCGCACTGCCGATCATCGAAACCCAGGCTGGCGACGTTTCCGCGTTCGTTCCGACCAACGTGATTTCCATCACCGACGGTCAGATCTTCCTGGAATCGGCGATGTTCAACTCCGGGATCCGTCCTGCTGTGAACGCCGGTGTTTCGGTATCCCGTGTGGGTGGTGCCGCTCAGACCAAGATCATCAAGAAGCTTTCCGGTGGTATCCGTACCGCTCTGGCTCAGTACCGTGAACTGGCGGCATTCGCCCAGTTCGCTTCTGACCTGGACGAAGCGACCCGTAAGCAACTTGAGCATGGAGCGCGCAGGGGCAATTGATCGCCATGAGCCGGCAGACCGTAACGGTCTTTGCC
>NZ_JBNNWE010000183.1:0-4264 GCF_050280905.1 Pseudomonas sp. NPDC086278 | reverse complement strand
CGTCGCTCGTCCGGCGAACCGGTCACCGCGCGCACCTCGGTGTTGCTGGGCGACACCATGGGCGAGTTGCTGTTTCTGTATGCGCTGGCCGACAGTGTGCACGTCAAATCTCCTGCGTGATCTTATTGAGTAAACCCATGCACTACGGATGGTGCGGCTGGGGCGGCCGATCAGCACGATCCCGCCAAATCAGGGCGGGGCGCGGCATTTTGCAGGCGAACTTTGTACCCTTCAAGGGTTTATGACGGGTGACGGAAAATTAACTACAAGTCACCCCGTGACCGAATGTCGCAACCAATTGGGTTAAGCCCTTTAAGGCCGTGGCTTTTCGGGGATTTTGGCCAATTCCGGGAATTTTTACATCGGCGCGGTGAATGGGCTGTCATCGCTAGCGAATAGAGGCTCAAAGCCACGACTACAGGCGCTTGTGGGACGTTTGTACTGGATGTCGATACAGTCTGCGTATATGCGACAAATACTTATATCTGTAGGGCTTTTATTTAGCTGACTACGGGGTCAGTTAAACGCCGAAAGTCTCTATTCTCCTAGGTTGTAGCTGTGTGCCTGGTTTACCAGCCAGTCGCGAAAGGCCCTTAAAGACGCGGATTCGACCTTTCTCTCCGGAATCATCAGGTAGTAAGCCTTGATGCTCGACAGCGCCTGGGGGTTGGCAATCACCAAGCGCTTCTCCGCCAGTTCGCGCTGAATCAGGAATGGCGGAATCAACGCAATCCCCATGTCGTGCATGGCCGCCTGGGCAAGCATGGAGAATAGCTCGTAGCGCGGGCCTGTCATGTCGCGCGGGATATTAAGGTGCTGGGAGTTGAACCACTGGCGCCACGCGTAAGGGCGGGTGGTTTGTTGCAGCAGGGGCAATTCGGCGATTGTTTCCGCGCCAAGAGAGGCGTGTTTGCCGAGCAGGGTCGGGCTGCACACCGGCATCGGATTTTCGCCCATCAGCCTGTGGGATTCGGTACCTGACCAGTCGGCATCGCCAAAGTAGATAGCGGCGTCGAAATCGGTATCGGCAAACAGGAAGGGGCGCGTACGGTTCGTGAGATTGACCGTCACTTCCGGGTGTTTTTGCTGAAAGTCCTTGAGCCGTGGCAGCAGCCATTGAGTGCCGAATGTCGGCACCACGGCCAATTCAATGACGTTGGTGCCTTGCTGGCCCATTACCGACAAGGTGTCTCGCTCAACCGCATCGAGTTGGGTGGCCACCCGGCGACTGTAGGAAAGGCCAGCTTCCGTCAGCTTCACTCCACGCCGCGAGCGTCGGAACAGTTCGACACTGAGGAACTCCTCAAGACTGGCGATCTGTCGGCAAATAGCCCCTTGAGTGAGGGAAAGTTCCTGCGCGGCCTTGGTAAAGCTTTCGTGGCGAGCGGCTGCCTCAAAACTGATCAGGGCAGTTGTGCTGGGGATCTTTCTGCGCATGTACGTCAACCTCACTAATACATCGCATAAAAGACCTTTTGCGACGTCTCGGAGTGAGAAATTAGCACAACAGTATGCAAAATCCTCGTTTGCCGTGACGCCGAACCCGGCCTAGGATCAGTCCCACGTTATTTGACCCGATTCGAGAGGACACACTCATGGGCGGTAAAGCTAGCTTCAACTGGATCGATCCCCTGCTGCTGGATCAACAGCTCACCGAAGAAGAACGCATGATTCGCGATACCGCCGAGCAATTCGCTCAGCAGAAACTTGCCCCGCGCGTGCTTGAAGCTTTCCGTCATGAGAAGACTGACCCGGCGATTTTCCGCGAAATGGGTGAAGTGGGCTTGTTGGGCGCAACCATCCCTGAGCAGTACGGTGGCAGTGGCTTGAACTACGTCAGCTACGGCTTGATCGCTCGTGAAGTGGAGCGTGTCGATTCGGGTTATCGCTCGATGATGAGCGTGCAGTCTTCGCTGGTGATGGTGCCAATCAACGAGTTCGGTACCGAAGCCCAGAAGCAGAAGTACCTGCCGAAACTGGCGAGCGGTGAATGGATCGGCTGCTTCGGTCTGACAGAGCCCAACCACGGTTCCGACCCGGGCGCGATGATTACTCGTGCACGTAAAGTGGAAGGTGGCTACAGCCTGACCGGCAGCAAGATGTGGATCACCAACAGCCCGATCGCTGATGTGTTCGTGGTTTGGGGCAAGGACGATGCCGGCGACATTCGTGGCTTCGTGCTGGAAAAGGGCTGGAAAGGCCTGAGCGCTCCGGCGATTCACGGCAAAGTCGGCCTGCGTGCGTCGATCACCGGTGAGATCGTCATGGACAACGTGTTTGTTCCTGAAGAAAACATCTTCCCGGATGTCCGTGGCCTGAAAGGTCCGTTCACTTGCCTCAACTCGGCTCGTTATGGCATCTCGTGGGGCGCACTGGGCGCTGCCGAGTTCTGCTGGCACACCGCCCGCCAATACACCCTGGATCGTCAGCAGTTCGGTCGCCCATTGGCGGCCACTCAGTTGATCCAGAAGAAACTCGCCGACATGCAGACCGAAATCACTTTGGCTCTGCAAGGTTGCCTGCGTCTGGGCCGGATGAAAGATGAAGGCACGGCAGCGGTCGAGATCACTTCGATGATGAAGCGTAACTCCTGCGGCAAGTCGCTGGACATCGCTCGTATGGCGCGCGACATGTTGGGTGGCAACGGCATCTCTGACGAATTCGGGGTCGCTCGCCACCTGGTCAACCTGGAAGTGGTGAATACCTATGAAGGTACGCATGACGTCCACGCGCTGATCCTCGGTCGCGCGCAGACCGGCATCCAGGCGTTCTATTAAGAGGAGAACGTACATGGGCGCGCTTTCGCATCTGCGGGTACTGGATTTATCGCGGGTACTGGCCGGTCCTTGGGCCGGGCAGATCCTTGCGGACCTTGGCGCCGAAGTGATCAAGGTCGAGCGCCCGGGCAATGGCGATGACACGCGCGCCTGGGGGCCTCCCTTCCTGAAAGACGCCTATGGCGAGAACACCAGCGAGGCCGCTTATTACTTGTCGGCCAATCGCAACAAGCAATCGGTGACGATCGACTTCACGCGGCCGGAAGGCCAGAAGCTGGTGCGAGAGTTGGCGGCGAAGTCGGATATTTTGATCGAGAACTTCAAAGTAGGCGGTCTGGCGGCTTATGGGCTGGACTATGAATCGCTCAAGGCGATCAATCCGAATCTGATTTATTGCTCGATCACCGGGTTTGGTCAGACCGGTCCTTACGCCAAGCGCGCGGGTTATGACTTCATGATCCAGGGCTTGGGCGGCTTGATGAGCCTGACGGGGCGACCGGAAGGCGACGAGGGCGCAGGGCCGGTGAAAGTCGGCGTGGCGCTGACGGATATCCTGACCGGGCTTTATTCAACAGTGGCGATCCTTGCTGCGCTGGCGCATCGGGATCATGACGGTGGCGGTCAGCACATCGATATGGCGCTGCTTGATGTGCAGGTGGCCTGTCTCGCGAATCAGGCGATGAACTACCTGACGACAGGCAACGCTCCGAAACGCCTGGGCAATGCTCACCCGAACATCGTGCCTTATCAGGATTTTCCTACGGCGGATGGTGACTTCATCCTTACCGTGGGCAATGACGGGCAGTTCCGCAAGTTCGCTGAAGTGGCGGGCCAGCCTCAATGGGCAGACGATCCACGTTTTGCGACCAACAAACTCCGAGTGGCCAATCGGGCAGTGCTGATTCCGTTGATTCGCCAAGCGACCGTCTTCAAGACCACCGCTGAGTGGGTCCTGCAGTTGGAGCAAGCGGGTGTGCCGTGCGGTCCGATCAATGATCTGGCGCAGGTGTTTGAAGATCCGCAAGTGAAGGCGCGCGGGTTGGCCATTGAGCTGCCTCATGTTTTGGCGGGGATGGTGCCGCAGGTGGCGAGTCCGATTCGTTTGTCCGAGACGCCGGTGGAGTATCGTAATGCGCCGCCATTGCTGGGTGAGCATACGTTGGAGGTTCTGCAGCGTGTGTTGGGTTTGGATGCCTGTGCAGTGGCGGCTTTTAAAGAAGCAGGAGTGCTTTGAGGATTCCTTCTATATAGAGGGCTGTTTCGCTCTTCTATATAGAAGGGTTTGAGCTGTTTTCAGGCCTTCGGTAACTTATTGATAGAAAAGCCAAATCATTGCTTGACGGCAGATTCTGGACGTCTATAATTCGCCCCACTTCCGGCGCAGTCGAAACTGAAAACTCCTTGGTAAACAATGAGTTACGCAGTTTTCGGCAGTGAGTTGCTTCAGGTCATCGAAGCCGAAAGGGAGTTGAAAAAGAGGTGTTGAC
>NZ_JBNNWE010000182.1:0-4325 GCF_050280905.1 Pseudomonas sp. NPDC086278 | reverse complement strand
CTATGGCGCGGCGCGTTGGGCGGCGCAGAATTGAGCGCGTCGTTGCTGGCGCTGATCCCCGCAGTGCTGGGCATGTTGCTCGGCCAATGGCTGCGCCATTTCAGCTTTCGTCAGAGCCCCCATACGTCACTTCCTTAACGTGGCGTTCAACCTTTGTTCGAGCGAGGTGAGGATATTTTGCGTCGTGGTATTCACCTCATCGTCATTAAGAGTGCGCGATGGATGCTGCCAGGTCAAGCCGACTGCAAGGCTTTTTCTATCAGGATCAATGCCTTTACCCTGATACACGTCAAATAGCCTGAGGTCTGTCAGCCATTCGCCTGCATTTTCACGGATTACGTCCAGTACAGCGCTGGCTGCAACGTCTTTTTCGGCGATCAGCGCAAGGTCACGACGTACTTCAGGAAAGCGTGATAACTCATGGAATTTAGGCATTTTGCCCAACGCCACTTCAGCCAAAACCAGCTCGAAAACGAAAACCGGGCGGTCGAGACCGAGGGTTTTCGACAATTCAGGATGGATCGCGCCAACAAACCCAACCAAACGACCTTCACGCTCGATGCGCGCGGTTTGCCCCGGGTGCAACGCTGGGTGTTTGCCCGGCAGGAACGTGAACGAATCCAGCGCGCCGGCAAAGCCAAGCACCGCTTCCACGTCGGCTTTGACGTCGAAGAAGTCCACGACGTCGCGACCTTGCGCCCAGCCTTCCGGCAGACGGCTGCCGCACACAACGCCCGCCAGCATCGGCTCTTGCTTCAGGCCATTCAGCTGACCGACAAAGCGCAGACCGCTTTCGAACAGACGGACGCGATCCTGTTGACGGTTCAGGTTGTGCTGAAGAGCCTTGACCAGACCTGGCCACAAGGACGAGCGCATAGCCGCCATGTCGTTCGAGATCGGATTGGCCAGCAACAACGGCTCGACACCCGGATTAAACAACTCGAATTGTTTCGGATCGATGAAGCTGTAAGTGATCGCTTCCTGATAACCACGGGCTACCAGCAGGCGACGCAGCTCAGGCAGATCGCTGCGCGCTTCAGCCTTGGCTTGCGGCGCCAGACGAGCTTGCGGGTAGCGAACCGGCAGACGGTTATAACCGTACAGGCGGGCCAACTCTTCAATCAGATCGACTTCGAGGCTGATATCGAAACGGTGGCTTGGCACTTCAACGCGCCACTGCCCTGCCCCGTCAGCAGAAACGGTCAGCCCCAAACCGTTGAGCAGACGCTCAACTTCAGTGGCGTCCATTTCCATGCCCAGCATCTGGGTAATGCGCTGCGCACGCAGAGTGACCGGCGCAATCTTCGGCAAGTGCTGTTCGCTGACAGTTTCGATGATCGGGCCGGCTTCACCACCAGTAATTTCCAGCAGCAGGCCAGTGGCGCGCTCCATGGCTTCACGCGCCAACTGCCAGTCCACGCCACGCTCGTAACGGTGCGAGGCGTCGGTGTGCAGGCCATAGGAGCGGGCCTTGCCAGCAACAGCGATCTGATCGAAGAACGCGCTTTCGAGGAAGATATCGCGAGTGGTCGCAGTGTTGACACCGCTGTGCTCGCCACCCATCACGCCGGCGATTGCCAGAGCGCGAGTGTGGTCGGCGATCACCAGCGTATCGCTACGCAAGCTGACTTCCTGACCGTCAAGCAGCACCAGCTTCTCGCCTTCTTCGGCCATGCGCACGCGGATGCCGCCATTGATTTCAGCGAGATCGAACGCGTGCAGCGGTTGACCCAATTCCAGCATCACGTAGTTGGTGATGTCGACGGCAGCGTCGATGCTGCGTACTTCAGAGCGCCGCAGGCGTTCAACCATCCACAATGGCGTAGGCTTCGACAGGTCAACGTTTCGGATCACACGACCCAGATAACGCGGACACGCGTCGGGCGCCAGCACTTCAACCGAACGCACTTCATCATGCACGGCCTGGACGGTCGCAACGACCGGACGCGTGACGTCGGCGGCGTACAGAGCGCCCACTTCACGGGCCAGACCAGCAACGGACAGGCAGTCACCGCGGTTCGGGGTCAGGTCGACCTCGATGCTGGCGTCGTCCAAGCCCAGGTATTCACGAATGTCCTGACCAACCGGTGCATCGACCGGTAATTCCATCAGACCATCGTTGCCTTCACCGACTTGCAGCTCGGCTTGCGAGCACAGCATGCCGTTGGACTCAACGCCACGCAGCTTGGCTTTCTTGATTTTGAAGTCGCCCGGCAGTTCAGCACCGATCATGGCGAACGGAATTTTCAGGCCCGGGCGCACGTTTGGCGCGCCGCAGACAACCTGGAAGGTCTCCACACCATTGCTGACCTGACACACACGAAGTTTGTCGGCGTCCGGGTGCTGCTCGGTGCTCAACACCTCGCCCACGATAACGCCGCTGAATTCACCAGCGGCCGGCGTAACGCTGTCGACCTCAAGACCGGCCATCGACAGACGAGCAACCAGCTCGTCGCGACTTACCTGCGGGCTTACCCAGCCACGCAGCCATTGTTCACTGAATTTCATCCTGCTCTCCTAAGAATTCGTTACGACTAGCGAAATTGCGCGAGGAACCGCAAGTCGTTGTCGAAGAACAGACGCAAGTCGTTCACGCCGTAACGCAGCATGGCCAGCCGCTCAACGCCCATGCCGAAGGCAAAGCCCGAAAACTCTTCCGGGTCGATCCCGGACATACGCAACACGTTCGGGTGAACCATGCCGCAACCCATAACTTCCAGCCAACCAGTCTGCTTGCAGACCCGGCAGCCTTTGCCGCTGCACATCACACATTCCATATCGACTTCAGCGGATGGCTCGGTGAACGGGAAGTACGAAGGACGGAAACGTACGGCCAGTTCTTTTTCGAAGAACACGCGCAGGAATTCTTCGATGGTGCCTTTGAGGTCGGCAAAATTGATGTCGCGATCAACCAGCAGGCCTTCAACCTGGTGGAACATCGGCGAGTGGGTGATATCGGAATCGCTACGGTACACACGGCCTGGGCAGACGATGCGGATTGGCGGTTGTGTCGACTCCATGGTGCGGACCTGTACCGGCGAGGTATGGGTGCGCAGCAACATGTTGGCATTGAAATAGAAAGTGTCATGCATCGACCGGGCCGGGTGATGGCCTGGGATGTTGAGCGCTTCAAAGTTGTGATAGTCGTCCTCGACCTCAGGGCCTTCGGCAATGCCGTAGCCGATGTGGGTGAAGAACTGTTCGATACGTTCCAGAGTGCGCGTAACCGGATGCAGACCGCCGGAGGTCTGGCCACGGCCAGGCAGGGTCACATCAATGGACTCGGCGGACAGTTTGGCGGCCAGGTCGGCCTCTTCAAACAGTGCCTTGCGGGCATTGAGAACCTCTGTGACACGTTCCTTGGCAACGTTGATCAGGGCGCCGACTTGCGGACGCTCTTCTGCCGGCAAATTCCCCAGGGTCTTCATCACCTGAGTCAACTCGCCCTTTTTGCCGAGGTAGTGAACCCGGATTTGCTCCAGGGCATTGATATCTTCAGCGCTTTGCACAGCCTCTAGTGCTTGAGAGACCAGCGCATCCAGGTTTTCCATGTACAGACTCCAGATACAAAATAGGGGAAGAGCTTGAAGGCTCTTCCCCTATTTATGACGTTTAACACCTGGCCCCACAGAGGTGAAGCCGGGTGACTGTCGGGGGTACTTAAGCCAAGGTGGCTTTAGCTTTCTCGACAATCGCAGCAAACGCCGCTTTTTCGTTCACTGCCAGATCAGCCAGAACCTTACGGTCGATCTCGATGGACGCTTTTTTTCAGGCCGGCGATGAAACGGCTGTAGGACAGACCGTTGATACGTGCACCAGCGTTGATACGAGCGATCCACAGAGCGCGGAACTGACGTTTTTTCTGACGACGGTCACGGTAGGCGTATTGGCCTGCCTTGATTACCGCTTGCTTGGCAACACGGAATACGCGCGAGCGAGCGCCGTAGTAGCCTTTAGCAAGTTTCAGAATTTTTTTGTGACGTTTACGGGCAATGACGCCACGCTTTACACGAGCCATGAGTTACTTCCTCTATTCTTGACTAAATTAACGAAGGCGCAGCATGCGCTCGACTTTTGCCACGTCACACGGTGCCAGCAAGCTGCTACCGCGCAGTTGACGCTTACGCTTGGTCGACATTTTAGTCAGGATGTGGCTCTTGAAAGCGTGCTTGTGCTTGATACCGTTAGCAGTTTTCAGAAACCGCTTAGCAGCACCACTTTTAGTTTTCATTTTTGGCATGTTCGGATACTCCGCATTCAGTTGATAAACCAATCCGAGCGCGCGGCCATCTCGGCCGGCAGCAGGCGATTGGCCCAGAAGAACG
>NZ_JBNNWE010000181.1:0-4340 GCF_050280905.1 Pseudomonas sp. NPDC086278 | reverse complement strand
CGCCACCGGCACACTGGTCGGTTCCGTCACCGGCGCCACCGGTGCGATCACTTACACTCTGGTCGGCAGCGCCACTGGCAGCTACGGCCAACTGCCGCTCAACCCGCTGTACAGCGAAGAGCTGAAAAACTACCTCAACCGCTTCAGCCCCAACGATCCGTCGCCGCTGACTGACTTCGCCGCCGCGCTCACGTCGGCGACCGGCAACGAGCTGCAAGAAGTGCTCGACTGCGTGCCGATGCTCAAGCGCATGGAAAAAGTCCTGCCGATGCTGCGCAAGGAAGTCGAAGTCGCACGTCTGCAAAAAGAAATTTCCGCCGAAGTGAACCGCAAGATCGGCGAGCACCAGCGCGAGTTCTTCCTCAAGGAACAACTCAAGGTCATCCAGCAAGAGCTGGGCCTGACCAAGGACGACCGCAGCGCGGACATCGAGCAGTTCGAGCAACGCCTGGAAGGCAAAGTCCTGCCGGCCCAGGCGCAGAAACGCATCGAAGAGGAAATGAACAAGCTGTCGATCCTGGAAACCGGCTCGCCGGAGTACGCGGTCACCCGCAATTACCTCGACTGGGCGACCTCGGTGCCGTGGGGCGTGTACGGCGAGGACAAACTCGACCTCAGGCACGCCCGCAAGGTGCTCGACAAACACCACGCCGGCCTCGACGACATCAAGGACCGCATCCTCGAATTCCTTGCGGTCGGTGCCTACAAAGGCGAGATCAGCGGCTCCATCGTGCTGCTGGTCGGCCCGCCGGGCGTGGGTAAAACCAGCGTCGGCAAATCCATCGCCGAATCCCTTGGCCGACCGTTCTACCGTTTCAGCCTCGGCGGCATGCGCGACGAAGCCGAAATCAAGGGCCATCGCCGCACCTACATCGGTGCGCAACCGGGCAAACTCGTGCAGGCGTTGAAAGACGTCGAAGTGATGAACCCGGTGATCATGCTCGACGAAATCGACAAGATGGGCCAAAGCTATCAGGGCGACCCGGCCTCGGCGCTGCTGGAAACCCTCGACCCGGAACAGAACGTCGAATTCCTCGACCACTACCTGGACCTGCGCCTGGACCTGTCGAAAGTCCTGTTCGTCTGCACCGCCAACACACTGGACTCGATCCCCGGCCCGTTGCTCGACCGGATGGAAGTGATTCGCCTGTCGGGTTACATCACCGAAGAAAAAATCGCCATCGCCAAGCGGCACCTGTGGCCCAAGCAACTTGAGAAGGCCGGCGTGTCCAAAGGCAGCCTGAGCATCAGCGACAGCGCGTTGAAAGCATTGATCGACGGCTACGCCCGTGAAGCCGGTGTGCGGCAGTTGGAAAAACAACTGGGCAAACTGGTGCGCAAAGCCGTGGTGAAGTTGATCGACGAGCCGAAAGCGGTGATCAAAATCGCCCCCAAAGACCTCGAAGCCTCGCTCGGGCATCCGGTGTTCCGTAATGAACAAGTGCTGTCCGGCACCGGTGTCATCACCGGGCTTGCCTGGACCAGCATGGGCGGCGCGACCTTGCCGATTGAAGCAACGCGCATCCACACGCTCAACCGCGGCTTCAAGCTCACCGGGCAGTTGGGCGATGTGATGAAAGAGTCGGCGGAAATCGCCTACAGCTACGTCAGCTCCAACCTGAAGTCGTTCGGCGGTGATCCGAAATTCTTCGATGAAGCTTTCGTCCACTTGCACGTGCCGGAAGGCGCCACCCCGAAAGACGGCCCGAGCGCCGGCGTGACCATGGCCAGTGCCCTGCTCTCGCTCGCCCGCAACCAGCCGCCGAAAAAAGGCGTGGCCATGACCGGCGAACTGACGCTGACCGGGCATGTACTGCCGATTGGCGGGGTGCGTGAGAAAGTGATTGCGGCGCGGCGGCAGAAGATTTTCGAGTTGATCCTGCCGGAGCCGAACCGTGGCAGCTTTGAAGAATTGCCGGACTATCTGAAGGACGGGATCACCGTGCACTTCGCCAAGCGCTTTGCGGATGTGGCGAAGATTTTGTTCTGATCCTGAAGCAGATGGTTGTTACAACACGAGAAGACTTGGGAAGTCTTCTCGTGTTGTTTGACGGCCTCAACGACTCATATGTTGACGGAGGCCCTGATCACTCGAGAATATTCAACTTTATATTCAACAAAAACATAGAGAACAAAACTCTCGTGCACTTCGCCAAGCATTTTTAGAACAGGGCGAAGATTCTGCTCCAGGCAGGTTGAATACGCCACCGCCAGTTCGATGCTTCGCAGTTGCGTTATTCATAAAACCACCACCCATCCCAAACCAATCAGTCTAAAAACTGTCAACCTTGACAGTTATGCGTGCAGATTCCGTGACACACACTTGCGGCTTCAACCTGCAATTCAAAGGATCTGAAAATGACTGACAACCCCATCGTTACTTCCTCCACGACTGGCGTGTTCACGGCCAAAGTCCAAAACCAGCGCGACTTTTCCGCAAGCCGACTCAACGTCTTCTTTGACGGGGAAACTTTTCATATCAGCGGTCAAGAAGGCGATCCCACGACGCCTGATGATCATTACAGGACGATTTACATTCACGTGAAAAAAAACGGGGACAACCTGACTTTTCACAAGCTGTTTTACATCGTCAAGGAAGGTCCTCACACCGAGAAAATTTCTGCCGATGACGGCACCTTCACTATCAATTTCGACGAAGCAAGTCGTCATTACAGAATGTCTTTTCATGTCCTGGCGAAACTCCCTGATAAAACTGTCGATATCCTGGGGAGTTTTGATCTGCGCCAAAGCTGACGATTGGTTTGTATCGTGTGACTGCCCCCGGCAGTCACACGATGCTTGGGCGGCACCGACGAACGCCTTTGATCGAGGAACTTTCGTCACGCTCTTCACCGTCACACTTTGTCTCATCTTCAGTTATGCTCGCCGTTCGTCGTGAATGCCGGAGCCGCTGACCTTATGTCCCCCACCCGCCTGTTGGTCCCCCTCTCCCTGTCCTTGCTGGCCGCTTGCGCCACGCAACCGAAACAGAACGTGACCGTGGAAAAACAAAGCCAATGCCCGGTGAAACTGAACAGCGGGCAAAACCTGATCCTGACCCTGCCGAGCAACCCGAGCACCGGCTACCGCTGGGCCATTCAGGATTCGGCCGGTGGCGTGTTGCATGCGCTCAGCCCCGAGGTGTACAGCAACCCCGAAGACGCCGGAATCGTCGGCAGTGCCGGTGTTTCGACCTGGCGCTTTCAGGCATTCAGCGCCGGCACCGGCCGTCTGCGCCTGACCTCTCAACAACCGTGGGCGCCGGAAGTATTGCCGGTGGAAACCTTCGATTGCGCGATCTCGGTTAACTGATATGGGCTGGCTGATTCTGGCGCTGATGGGCGCAGTCACGTTTCTTTACGGCCTCAGCGCACATGCCGCGTTGTTGTGTCTGTTGGTCAAGCCGTTGCCGGTGTTGGCCTTGCTCGGCTGGCTGCACGACGCACCGCCCAGCGAATACCGGCGCTGGATCAGTCTGGGGCTGATTTTCTCGCTGCTCGGCGATGTGCTGCTGGCCTGGCCGGCGGATTTGTTTGTGTTTGGGCTTGGGGCGTTTTTGGTCGCGCACTTGGCGTACCTCAAGGCTTATTTGAGCGATTGCCGGCGGTTGGCGATGTCGCCGTTGGTGATTGCGTTGGCTGTCGGCGCGGTGCTGCTGGGGATTTTGATTTCCCACGGACTGGGCCCATTGCTGATCCCGGTGATTGTTTACGGTCTGGCCATCAGCGCGATGCTCTGGCGCGCTTTGGCCCGGCTCGGCACCGAAGTCCCCAAACGTTCGGCGCTGCTGGCGGCGGCGGGCGCGGTGGCGTTTGTATTCTCGGACAGCGTGATTGGCATCAGCCGGTTTGTGGTTCCGTTCGATGCAGCGCCGTACGTGATCATCCTCAGCTACTGGCTGGGGCAATGGGGCATCACGGCCTCGGCGTTCACCCAAAAACAACGCTAACCCCTGTGGCGAGGGGGCTCGCCCCCGTTCGGCGGCGCAGCCGGCGCAAATCCGGTGAATGGGATGAAACTGAAAGAATGCGGGGGGAGTGCTTCGCACTCCAACGGGGGCAAGCCCCCTCGCCACAAAAGCCCCCCCTTGCCACAAAAGCACCGCACATTACGCACGTGATCATCCTCAGCTATTGGCTGGGGCAATGGGGCATCACGGCCTCGGCGTTCACCCAGAAACAACGCTGACCCCTGTGGCGAGGGGGCTCGCCCCCGTTCGGCGGCGCAGCCGGCGCAAATCCGGTAAATGGGATGAAACTGAAAGAATGCGGGGGGAGTGCTTCGCACTCCAACGGGGGCAAGCCCCCTCGCCACAAAAGCCCCCCCTTGCCACAAAAGCA
>NZ_JBNNWE010000180.1:0-4481 GCF_050280905.1 Pseudomonas sp. NPDC086278 | reverse complement strand
CTCCACAGCTACAACCACTACCTGTCGCCAATAGCTATGGAGCAAAAAGCGGCATAAACACCGTAACCGGTGTCCGGGATTACTTGACCAGTTCAAGCCCCCTCGCCACAAGAGCCCCCCCTTGCCACAAAAGCACCGCTCATTACGTACGTGATCATCCTCAGCTACTGGCTGGGGCAATGGGGCATCACGGCCTCGGCGTTCACCCAGAAACAACGCTGACCCCTGTGGCGAGGGGGCTCGCCCCCGTTCGACGGCGCAGCCGGCGCAAATCCGGTGAATGGGGTGAAACTGAAAGAATGCGGGGGGAGTGCTTCGCACTCCAACGGGGGCAAGCCCCCTCGCCACAAGAGCGTTCTTGCCTGAATGCAGGGCAACGCTTCGCGCTCCAATAGAGCCAACCACAAGGGCGCTCTCGCCCTTTTGCGGCGAATTCAGCGCGGCGGTTTATCAGACAACCCGCGCATCCCCCGGTCAATTTGGCTAAAATGCCGGCCTTTTCCATCAACGCCGCTGGAACCGCCGTGAGCAAAGAACCCGATCGCCTATTTGCCCAGCCTTTGGCCCAGGTGCCTGACTTCGCCTTTAACGAGGACGTGGTGCGGGTGTTCCCGGACATGATCAAGCGCTCGGTGCCGGGTTATCCGACCATCGTCGAAAACCTCGGCGTACTCGCGGCGCAATTCGCCCAGCCCAACAGCGTGCTCTACGACCTCGGCTCGTCCCTGGGCGCCGTGACTCAGGCCCTGCGCCGTCACGTGCGCACCGACGGCTGCCGCGTGATCGCTGTGGATAACTCGGCGGCGATGGTCGAGCGCTGCCGCGAGTACCTCAACGGTCAGGACTCGATGTTCCAGGAGTTGCTGCCCGTCGAGGTCATCGAAGGCGACATCCTCGCCCTCGATTTCCAGCCGGCCTCGGTGGTGGCGCTGAACTTCACCCTGCAATTCATCGCCCCGGACCAACGTACCGCGCTGCTGAGCCGCATCCGACAATCGTTGTTGCCCGGCGGCGCGCTGATTCTGTCGGAGAAGCTGCGCTTCAACGATCTCGAAGAACACGCGTTGCTCACCGATCTGCACGTCGCGTTCAAACGCGCCAACGGCTACAGCGAACTGGAAATCGCCCAGAAGCGCAGCGCCATTGAAAACGTCATGAAGCCCGACAGCCTCGAAGAACACCGCGAGCGCCTGTTGGCCGCCGGGTTCTCGAAAGTCGTGCCGTGGTTCCAGTGTCTTAACTTTGCCTCGTTGATTGCCTTGCCATGATTGATCTGTCCCCCCTCGCCCGCCGTTTGGCCGGCACGCCGCTGGCCGACTGGGCCAACACGTTGCAGGCGCAACTCGACAAGAAAATGGAGAAGGGCCACGGCGACCTGGAGCGCTGGCAAAGTGCGCTGGACGCGCTGCCGAAGATCCAGCCAAGCGAGGTCGACTTGCTCAACGGCCTGACGCTGGACACTGAGTGCGACGATGAAACCCGCGCGCAGATGCATACCGCACTGATGGGGTTATCGCCGTGGCGCAAAGGGCCGTTCGATTTGTTTGGCGTGCACGTCGACACCGAATGGCGTTCGGACTGGAAGTGGTCGCGCGTCGCCCCGCATCTGAACCTTGCGGGCAAACGCATCCTTGATGTCGGTTGCGGTAACGGTTACTACATGTGGCGCATGCTCGGCGCCGGGGCCGACAGCGTGATTGGCGTTGACCCGAACTGGCTGTTCTTCTGCCAGTTCCAGGCCGTGCAGCGTTACCTGTCAGAACCGAACGCCTGGCACCTGCCGTTTCCGTTCGAAGACCTCCCGCCGAATCTCGAAGGCTTCGACACCGTGTTTTCGATGGGCGTGTTCTATCACCGGCGCTCGCCCATCGAGCACTTGCTGGCGCTGAAGGATTGCCTGGTCAAGGGCGGCGAACTGGTGCTGGAAACGCTGGTGATCGAAGGTGATCAGCAGCAAGTGCTGGTGCCGGAAGACCGTTATGCGCAGATGCGTAACGTGTGGTTCCTGCCGTCAGTGCCAGCGCTGGAGCTGTGGTTGCGGCGTGCCGGGTTTACCGATGTGAAATGCGTGGACGTGAGCGTGACCACGGTCGAAGAACAGCGCGGCACGGAGTGGATGAAATATCAGTCGCTGAGCGACTTCCTGGACCCGGACGATCACAGCAAGACCATTGAAGGGCTGCCGGCGCCGATGCGCGCGGTGATCGTGGCCCGTAAGCCAATGTAGTTCCCACGTGGGAGCGGGCTTGCTCGCGAACGCGCTGTATCAGTCAGTATTTTGTTGCCTGACACAGCGTATTCGCGAGCAAGCCCGCTCCCACAGGGGTGAAGTGTTTATTCGATGGGTTTGGCCCTTCGCGCCTTGAAGAATTCGCTCAACACAGCCCCGCACTCCTCAGCCAGCACTCCGCCTTCGAACAACACCCGATGATTCAGAAAGCCTTGGGTGAAGAACTGCCCCTGGCTCTGCACGATCCCGGCTTTGGGCTCTAAGGCGCCGTACACCACCCGCGCAATCCGCGAATGCACGATCAGGCCGGCGCACATGCTGCACGGTTCCAGGGTCACGTAGAGGGTGCTGCCCGGCAGGCGATAGTTGCTGGCAGCCAGGGCGGCGGCGCGGATCGCGACCATTTCGGCATGGGCGCTCGGGTCGTTGCCGCTGATCGGGCAATTGAAGCCGCGACCGATGATTTGCCCGTCCTGCACCAGCACCGCGCCCACTGGCACTTCACCCAGCGCCGCGCCTTGCGCGGCGAGGGCCAGCGCTTCGCGCATGAAGTCGCGATCACGGCTGCGATCGATGATCGCGGCGGGACGAATCTGACGCATCACGCCACCTCGATGGCGGCCATCAGGCCGGTTTCCATGTGGTCGATCACATGGCAATGGAACATCCACACGCCAGGGTTATCCGCCACCAGCGCCACTTGCGCGCGCTCGTTCTTGCCCAACAGGTAAGTGTCGGTGAAGTACGGAATGACCTTGTGCCGGTTCGAGGCAATCACCTTGAAGCTCATGCCGTGCAGGTGAATCGGATGCTGATACTGAGTCATGTTTTTCAATTCGAAAATGTAGCTTTTGCCCAGTTCAAGCTTGGCAATCGGGCGGTCGGCACAGGTCTTGTCGGTGATGTCCCAGGCCTTGCCGTTGATTTGCCAAAGGCTCGGCGGCTTGCCGTTGTCGACGTTGACCGACACCGAACCCACCCATTCGAAATTGAAGTTGAGTTTCTCGGCATTGGCCAGGTCGGGCTCGGCGACCGGATTGGCGGGCATCGCCGGCGGCCACTGCGTTGGCTCGTCGTTGTTGGCCACGGAGCGGAACGTGCCCAGGCGAACCGGGCCATTGCGCAGGGACAGTTCTTCACCGGCGGGCGGCGCCTTGATCGCCAGGCAAATACGCATGCCCGGACCGAGCCAGTATTCCTTGCCCAGCGGACGCGGTTCGACCGGATTGCCGTCCAGCGCGTAGATCTGCGCCTCGACGCCCGGAATGTTGAGGCGGTAAGTCAGCGTGTTATCGAGATTGAGCAGGCGCACCCGGGTGATCTGCCCGGCCGGCAAATCGATGATCGCTTGCGGCACACCGTTGATGGTCGCCAGGCGTCCCGCCGTACCGCCGCGTGCCGCTTCCCGGGGAATGCTGAACTCGACGAAATTGCCGGCGTCGTCGACGTGCCAGCTCTTGAGGTTCAGGGTTTTTTCGTATTTGAAGCCGGTAGGCTCGCGCTCTTCGATGATCAGCGGGCCGACCAGGCCACGGCCGAGTTCCTCGCTGCTGTTCACGTGCGGGTGATACCAATAGCTGCCGGCATCGGGCACGCGGAATTTGTAGTCGAAGTATTCGCCCGGCAGCACCGGCAATTGCGAAACGTACGGCACGCCGTCCATTTCCAGCGGCAGGCGGATGCCGTGCCAGTGAATGGTCGTCGCGACCGGCAGGTGATTGATGAAACGCACCCGCAGCCAGTCGCCCTGACGCACGCGCAATTCAGTACCCGGCGCCGACGGGCCGAACGCCCAGGCTTCGGTTTTGTGCCCGGGCACCAGCTCGACGTCCAGCGGCGCGGCGATCAGCTCATAGTCGTGGCCCGCGTCGGCGTCGGCCATCTTGCCCAGCCAGTAACGCGACGCGCCACCGGCCCCCACGCCAACCACCGCAAGACCGGCCAGACCACCGAGTATTTGTCGACGGGTAAAGGACATGAACTCAACTACCTCACATGAAAAGCGGCAGGCCCAGGCCCGCAAAAGGCGAATACGATACACCCGCAGTTGTGAAAGAAACAGCAAACCGACCGTGGCGAGGAGACGCATGCCAGCGAGTTTGTTACTGCCTGTTAAACGCCAAAGGCCCCGTAAACTCGCGCTCACGGGGCCTTTGCGCAGCTGTTGCTTGAAGCCATAACTGGCGGTTTGGTAATAGGTGATGGCGCGGGTGATCAGTGGATCGCTGTCGGTGGCAAGCGACTCGCGACT
>NZ_JBNNWE010000179.1:0-4582 GCF_050280905.1 Pseudomonas sp. NPDC086278 | reverse complement strand
TAGTGTGGGGTTTCCCCATGTGAGAGTAGGTCATCGTCAAGATTAAATTCCGAAACCCCTATCTGCGTATGCAGGTAGGGGTTTTGTTTTGCCCGCAGGAAATCGACCTGCGCGGTTTCTATGCAACGGCTCAGGGCATGGCTATCATGCGGGCCTGATTGTGAGGCGAGACTTGCATGCTGACGTTGTTAAAGCTTCTTAAGGACGGTCGATTTCATTCGGGTCAGGACCTGGGTGTCGCCTTGGGTGTCAGTCGCAGTGCCGTGTGGAAGCAGCTTCAACATCTAGAGGCTGAGTTAGGGGTGTCCATCCACAAGGTGCGCGGGCGCGGGTATCAACTGGCTGCGCCACTAGCGCTGCTCGATTCGGTCGATATAAAAGCGCAAACCTTGGCTTGTGAGTGGCCAATTCTGATCTTCGACTCAATTGACTCCACCAATACCGAGGCGTTGCGCTCTATCGAGCGTGGCTTGCCAGCGCCATTTCTGGTGCTGGCCGAGCGGCAGACTGCTGGGCGTGGGCGTCGTGGGCGTAAATGGGTGAGCCCTTTCGCGGAAAACATTTATTACAGCCTGGTGTTGCGCATTGATGGTGGGATGCGGCAGTTGGAGGGTTTGAGTCTCGTTGTTGGTCTTGCTGTGATGCACACTCTGCGGCGGTTGGGCGTTCCGGGTGCGGGTTTGAAATGGCCTAATGATGTCTTGGTGGGTCAAAAAAAGATCGCCGGTATTTTGCTCGAGTTGGTGGGAGATCCTGCTGACGTGTGCCACGTAGTGCTGGGTGTCGGGATCAACGTGAATATGCAAATGACTGATGAAGTTGATCAGCAGTGGACGTCAATGCGCCTGGAATCGGGTCGGCTATTTGACCGTAATCATTTGGTCGCTGAGCTGGGCATGGCGCTTCAGGCGTACCTGGCTCGACACCAGGATGTTGGTTTTTCTGCTATCCAGCCAGAGTGGGAGCAAAACCATCTATGGCAAGGTAAGGCGGTGTCGTTGATTGCTGGTGTAAACCAGATAGATGGTGAGGTGTTGGGAATAGACGGTCAGGGTGCATTGCGCTTAAAGGTGGGTGGCGTGGAAAAGATCTTTAGCGGTGGTGAGCTCAGTCTGAGGTTGCGTAATGATTCTTGAGCTCGACTGTGGAAACAGTTTTATTAAATGGCGAGTGCTTGCTGATTTGTGTCGAGTGCTAGGCGAAGGTGTCGTGGATTCAGACCTGGCGCTATTGCAGAGCTTGGGCGCCGTAGAGCGTCTTGCCCTGAGGCACTGTCGATTGGTCAGCGTTAGAACGACCGAAGAAACCAGCGCGTTAGTCTCTCTGTTGGCGACTACTTTTGGCGTATCTGCAATCTGCGCCTCTCCATCAACGGAGATGGCTGGGGTTCGTAATGGTTATGAGGAGTTCGAACGACTAGGTCTTGATCGCTGGCTTGCAATGCTTGGAGCGTTCCATCTCGCCTCGGGTGCGTGTCTTGTGCTCGACTTTGGCACCGCCGTTACGGCCGACTTCATCGCTGGCGACGGGGAGCACCTGGGCGGTTTTATTTGCCCCGGAATGCCGTTAATGCGAAACCAACTCCGTACCCACACTCGCAAGATTCGCTATGGGGATCTCGCCGCCGAGCGCGCGCTGGAAAGTCTGATCCCGGGTAGAACAACCGTCGAAGCAGTGGAGCGGGGGTGTTCGCTGATGCTCAGGGGGTTTGTCCTGACTCAGTTGGAGTTGGCGCGTAGCTACTGGGGGAAGGAATTCAAGGTTTTTATTACGGGTGGCGACGCGGGACTGGTTTCCGGGGTTGTGCCTGATGCCAGGGTGGTTCCAGACCTGGTTTTTGTAGGTTTGGCTATGGCGTGTCCCTTGTCCTGAGGTTTTTATGCGTTGGTTGTTTCTGCTGCTGCTTGTTTTGAATGTCTTCTATTACATCTGGCATCAACAAGAAGCCCCGCTGCGTGCGAAAGATGTAACACCTTTGAGTCTGTATCGAGGGTCGCAGCAGGACATTCGCTTATTAAGCGAGGCGCCAGATACTAGTCGGGATAGGACGAAGTCGATCCAGGCCGTTGATGAATGCCTCTATTTGGGGGGATTCACACGTCAAGAGGTGGCTGAAGCGGCTGAGCGCCGGTTGAGTGGTCTTGATGTCAAGTTTCAGTCCCTGCCGAAGGACTCTTCTGAGTCGGCCGGATTCTGGGTGCGTGTTGCGCCTGAGAGCCGGCGTTTGCTAGGTGACGCTCAACTGCAAAACCTTTCCAAAGAATTCAATGAGTTAAAACATAAAATAATGCCATGCGAGGGGGTTGCACCCGTCGAATAGTTTGCATAGAATGGCGCCCGCTTCGCAGTGAAGACCATTAGTGGTTAACAGTGCGGAGCGGCGTCAACGCAGCTAACCTCAGGTTTTTAATGAGAAAATGCTTGACAGAAGGCTGGCATGATATAGAATGCCGGCTCGCTTAGGAGGGGTTCCCGAGCGGCCAAAGGGATCAGACTGTAAATCTGACGTCTACGACTTCGAAGGTTCGAATCCTTCCCCCTCCACCATTTTTAGCGAGAGCTGCAAGCTCGCGGGTATAGTTTAGTGGTAGAACCTCAGCCTTCCAAGCTGATGATGCGGGTTCGATTCCCGCTACCCGCTCCAAGTTTGCAGGTCCTGCACAGTGTTTTGCTCTTGTAGCTCAGTTGGTAGAGCACACCCTTGGTAAGGGTGAGGTCAGCGGTTCAAATCCGCTCAAGAGCTCCATATAACAAGGCAAATATGAAAATATCTGCCTTTGTTTTAATGGCTGGTACTACTTGCTTAATTCTTCTGCTGGAGGTGATTTCGATGGCTAAGGAAAAGTTCGAACGTAACAAGCCTCACGTCAACGTTGGCACTATTGGTCACGTAGACCATGGTAAAACGACTTTGACTGCTGCTTTGACTCGCGTCTGCTCCGAAGTTTTCGGTTCGGCAAAAGTCGACTTCGACAAAATCGATAGCGCTCCAGAAGAAAAAGCTCGTGGTATCACCATTAATACAGCTCACGTTGAGTACGATTCGGCAGTGCGTCACTATGCGCACGTTGACTGCCCGGGTCACGCTGACTACGTGAAGAACATGATTACTGGTGCTGCTCAGATGGATGGCGCGATTCTGGTTTGCTCGGCCGCTGATGGTCCGATGCCGCAAACCCGTGAGCACATTCTGTTGTCCCGCCAGGTTGGTGTCCCATATATCGTTGTCTTCCTGAACAAGGCTGACATGGTTGATGATGCTGAGCTGCTGGAGCTGGTTGAGATGGAAGTGCGTGACTTGCTCAGCACTTACGATTTCCCGGGTGATGACACTCCGATCATCATTGGTTCGGCGCTGATGGCGTTGAATGGTCAAGACGATAACGAGATGGGCACCACTGCCGTCAAGAAGTTGGTCGAGACGCTGGATAGCTATATTCCGCAGCCTGAGCGTGCTATCGATAAGCCGTTCCTGATGCCGATCGAGGATGTGTTCTCGATCTCCGGTCGCGGTACTGTTGTGACTGGTCGTGTTGAGCGTGGCATTGTTCGCATTCAGGAAGAAGTTGAGATTGTTGGTCTTCGTGACACTGTCAAAACTACCTGTACTGGTGTTGAGATGTTTCGCAAGCTGCTCGACGAAGGTCGTGCTGGTGAGAACTGCGGCGTTTTGCTGCGTGGTACGAAGCGTGATGATGTTGAGCGTGGCCAGGTTCTGGTCAAGCCGGGCACTGTCAAGCCGCATACCAAGTTTACTGCCGAGGTTTATGTTCTGAGCAAGGAAGAGGGTGGTCGTCATACGCCATTCTTCAAGGGTTACCGTCCACAGTTCTACTTCCGTACAACTGACGTGACCGGTAACTGCGAGCTGCCAGAAGGTGTTGAGATGGTGATGCCAGGTGATAACGTTCAAATGACCGTTACTCTGATCAAAACCATCGCGATGGAAGATGGCTTGCGTTTCGCTATCCGTGAGGGCGGTCGTACCGTCGGCGCTGGTGTCGTGGCCAAAGTCATCGAGTAAGTTGTTGTAATGTCTTTTTCGGGCCGGCATAATGGTCGGCCTGATTTTGTTTTAGGTCAGTAGCTCAATTGGCAGAGCGACGGTCTCCAAAACCGTAGGTTGGGGGTTCGATTCCCTCCTGACCTGCCAGATTCACTTGGTGTGTCTGGCTTTCTTTTCACAGGATCTTCATAGATGACTCCTAAAGCTGAAGCTCAAGGCTCTCGCTTCGATCTGCTCAAGTGGCTAGTAGTAGTCGCTTTGGTGGTTGTTGGCGTTGTTGGCAATCAGTATTACTCTGCTTCGCCGATCCTGTACCGCGTACTTGCATTGCTCGCCATTGCTGCCGTAGCTGCCTTTGTAGGCCTGCAGACAGCCAAGGGCAAGTCTTTCTTTGTACTGGTTAAGGAAGCACGCACCGAGATTCGTAAAGTCGTATGGCCAACTCGCCAAGAAACCACGCAGACCACGTTGATCGTTGTGGCTGTTGTTCTGGTTATGGCGTTGCTGTTGTGGGGGCTTGCGCCCGGCTTATGTCGCCGGCCACAGCCTGGGCGAATACAGCGCCTTGGTCGCGGC
>NZ_JBNNWE010000178.1:0-4680 GCF_050280905.1 Pseudomonas sp. NPDC086278 | reverse complement strand
ACAGCAGGATGCGCATCATGGTTGTAGAAGTCTCCTCATGCTAAAGATGTAGCGTACTGCGGGGTATATAAGGTGCTGCACCGGGCTATTCAACCGGGTGACTATTTCAAACTGTGTCCTACAGCAACAGTCTAGCCGCTTGCAGGGCATTTCCGAGGCGGGCATAGGACGTGTTTGACAGGCAAGGCGCGGTGCGGGCCCAGTGGTTACGGGGTGTGGGCAGCAGGCGGGTGATCAGGCATTGCTCGAAACAAAGATGAGCGGCACTGAGCAAAGATGTGTTGCTGAATCAATCACCGTGCGACATTTCGTCAACGTCGCACAGTGACAGATCTGTTACTGGCGATAGGATTTGAGGAAATTGCCGATGCGGCCGATGGCCATGTCCAGGTCATCGACCCGTGGCAAGGTCACAACGCGGAAGTGGTCGGGCCAAGGCCAGTTGAACGCCGTGCCCTGAACCACCAGCAGCTTCTCCGACAGCAACAGGTCGAGCACAAACTTCTCATCGTTATGGATCGGGCAGACTTTCGGGTCGATCCGCGGGAACGCGTATAGCGCGCCCATCGGCTTGACGCAGCTCACGCCCGGAATGTCATTGAGCAGTTCCCAGGTGCGGTTGCGCTGTTCCAGGAGGCGACCTTGCGGCAACACCAGATCATTGATGCTCTGATAGCCACCGAGGGCCGTCTGGATGGCATGTTGGCTCGGCACGTTGGCACACAAGCGCATGTTGGCCAGCATGTCGATGCCTTCGATGTAGCTTTGGGCGTGGTGTTTCGGCCCGGAAATGGCAATCCAGCCGGAACGGAAACCGGCCACGCGATAGGACTTGGACAGGCCGTTGAACGTCAGGCAGAGCAGGTCTGGCGCCAGGGACGCGGTGCAGATGTGCACGGCATCGTCGTACAAAATCTTGTCGTAGATCTCGTCGGAGAACACCACAAGATTGTGCTGGCGGGCCAATTCGAGCATGCCCAGCAGTACTTCTTTCGAATACACCGCGCCGGTCGGGTTGTTCGGGTTGATGATCACCAGCGCTTTGGTATTCGGGGTGATCTTGGCCTTGATGTCGGCCAGGTCCGGCCACCAGTTGGCCTGCTCGTCGCACAGGTAATGCACCGGGTTGCCGCCAGACAGGCTCACGGCGGCGGTCCACAGCGGATAGTCCGGGGCCGGCACCAACACTTCGTCGCCATTGTTCAGCAAGGCCTGCATCGACATCACGATCAGCTCGGAAACGCCGTTGCCCAGGTAGATATCCTCAATGCCGACGCCTTCCACCTGTTTTTGCTGGTAGTACTGCATCACGGCCTTGCGGGCGCTGAACAGGCCCTTGGAATCGCTGTAGCCCTGGGCGGTCGGCAGGTTGCGGATCACGTCCTGAAGGATTTCGTCCGGCGCTTCGAAACCAAAGGGCGCCGGGTTGCCGATGTTCAGCTTGAGGATGCGATGGCCTTCCTCTTCCAGGCGTTTGGCGTGCTTGAGCACCGGGCCGCGAATGTCGTAGCAGACGTTGGCGAGCTTGTTCGATTTGCTGACCTGCATGGCGATGTGTTCCCGAAAATGAACGATCCAGGCGGCGTATGAACTACCGTACTGGGAATCCTGCGTATTCACACAGGCCTGACGCCTTGAGATGCAGCACCCATAAATCCGTTTGAATGCGCGTGGACTGGCTGCCAGACTGGCGTTTGACGAGGCGCAATCATACGTGCCACCCGATCCGTGGAAAAGGTACAGATCGGGCTTTTTCAGCTGCTGAGGTGTGACGATGGAAAAGTTGGAAAAAACCCTGGAAGAATGGAAAGCGATGCTCGATCCCGAGCAGTACAACGTTTGCCGACTCAAGGGCACCGAGCGTCCGTTCTCCGGCAAGTACAACGACAGCAAGGTCGACGGTGTCTACCACTGCATCTGCTGTAACGAGCCACTGTTCGATTCCACGACCAAATTCGACTCCGGCTGCGGCTGGCCGAGCTTTTATGCGCCGATCGGCGACAGCGCGATGGTCGAGATCCGCGACGTCAGCCACGGCATGATTCGCACCGAAGTGGTGTGCGGCAAATGCGACGCGCACCTGGGCCACGTGTTCCCGGACGGCCCGCCGCCCACCGGCCTGCGGTATTGCATCAACTCGGTGTGCCTGGATCTGGTCCCGCGCGAATAACCTCCCGGAATATTTGCTGTCCCTGCGGGAGCACCGCTTGCTGGCGAAGGCGTCCTTGAGATCGCCTGCGTCTGCAAGCCTTGCTCCTGCAATTCAAATCGGTTGATTGAATAATTGAATTGCACACAATTTAATTGATCGCTATGTTTGTCGCCTCTTCCCCCACACAGAGGCCGAACCATGAGCGACAACCTATTGAGCATCCCGTGCACCACCATCACCGGTGAGCAAAAGACCTTGGCCGATTACGCCGGCAAAGCCGTGCTGGTCGTCAATACCGCCAGCAAATGCGGTTTCACCCCTCAATACAAAGGCCTCGAAGCGCTGTGGCAGACTTACAAGGATCAAGGTCTGGTGGTGCTCGGCTTCCCGTGCAATCAGTTCGGCAAACAGGAGCCGGGCAATGAGGGGGCGATTTCCGAGTTTTGCGAGTTGAACTTCGGTGTCAGTTTCCCGCTGTTCAAGAAGATCGACGTCAACGGTTCCGACGCCCATCCGCTATTCGTCCAACTGAAAAAGCGGGCACCGGGCCTGCTGGGCTCCGAAGGCATCAAATGGAATTTCACCAAATTCCTGATCGGCAAGGACGGCCAGATGGTCAAGCGTTTCGCCCCGGCCACCAAGCCACAGGATTTGACCTCCGAGATCGAAGCCCTGCTCAAATGAACACTTTGTCCGTCGATTCCCTGCAGCTCGACAGCCAGCTCTGCTTCAAGCTGTACGCCGCTTCCCGGGCGGTGATCCGCGCCTACAAGCCGATGCTCGACCAACTCGGCCTGACCTATCCGCAATACCTGGCGATGCTGGTGTTGTGGGAGTGGCAGGCAGCAGCACCGGAGCAGCCGACCGTCAAGGCGCTGGGCGAACGCCTGGCGCTGGATTCCGGCACGCTGACGCCGTTGCTCAAACGCCTGGAACACCTGCAGCTGGTGCAGCGTCAGCGTTCGGCCCGTGATGAACGCGAGGTGCATTTAAGCCTGTCGCCGTCCGGCAAGGCGTTGAGAGATCAGGTCGGTCCGTTGAAGGCCCGGCTGCTATGTGACAGCGGAGTGGATCTGGATCGCTTGAACGATCTGCGCGAGGGGCTTGATCACCTGTTGGGACAAATCAAGGGTCTGGCGTAGTCGGTACCCACAAGTCGAGCAGGGCGGCCAGTTCCTCGCGGCGGAAGGGTTTGGCCAGATAATCGCTCATGCCTGCCGCACGGCAACGTTCGCGTTCTTCGGACATGGCGTTGGCGGTCAAAGCAACGATGGGCAGCTGCGGCCAACGTCCGCTACGCCGGATTTGCCGACTGGCCTCGTAGCCATCCATCACCGGCATGTTGCAGTCCATCAACACCAGATCGAAATCGCTGGATTCCAACTGGTCCAGCGCTTCGGCGCCATGTGCGGCGACTATGACCTCGCAACCGAGTTTGCCGAGCATGCCCTTGGCTACCAATTGATTGACCGGGTTGTCTTCCACCAACAGGACCCGTCCACGTCGCTGGGGCGTCAACGCTTCAACTGCGGCGCCATTGATCAATTGGTTTTGCGGTTGCAAGGCTCGGCGCAATGTCTGGTAAAGCGCATTGCGCGCCAGCGGTCTCGCCTGTTGTTGCAACGGGGCCAAGGCGCTCGCTTCTTCGCTGGGCATGAAATTGCCATACGCGGTCACCAGCAGAATCGGCGCATCGAACGTAGGTCGCAGGCTAAACAGGCATTCGGGGTAATCGGTGATGAGCACATCGGGCTTGAGCCCGAGCAACGAGTCTTCGAGGTTGCGTTGCTGATAATCGAGTCCCCAGCCAGGCAGCAGATTTTTCAGCAGTTCGGCCAGACCGCTGCTGGCGCTGGTGATCGCGACGACATTGCCCGGCAACGGTGTCGGCGGCATGGCCCGAGTGTGTGAGGGCAGCGGCAGGTCGGCGCAGAACTGGCTGCCGAAGCCCGCCTCCGAACTGATCGTCAATCGGCCCTGCATCGCTTCGCACAAGTTATAGGTCAGTGCCAGACCCAGCCCGGTCCCGCCAAACTGTCGGGTTATACCGGCACCGGCCTGGGTGAAGGGCTGGAAAATCTTGACCTGTGCGTCCTGAGCAATCCCGATACCGGTGTCGCAGACCTCGATTCTGACCCCGTCTTCAAACGTTGAAAGACGCACATCGACCCGACCGAAACGGGTGAACTTCAGCGCGTTGGACAGCAGGTTACTGACGATCTGCCGCACCCGGGTCGGGTCCCCCAGTACCAGCGCGGGAAACCGCGGATCGATCAGGCAGGTCAGCTCCACGCTGGGCGCGGCATTCTGCGACAGCAGGTTGGCGGTGTCTTCGATCAGCGAGCCGAGGTCGAACGGAATGTGTTCGAGCTCCAGTTGCCCGGCATCGAATTTGGACAGGTCGAGAATGTCGTTGAGCAGTTCCACCAGCACTTTGCCCGAGTCATGGGCAATCGACAGCTGTTGCTGCTGTTCAGGGTTCAGCGGGCCGTCCAGCGAGAGTGCAATCATTCCCAGCAGGCCGTTGA
>NZ_JBNNWE010000177.1:0-4856 GCF_050280905.1 Pseudomonas sp. NPDC086278 | reverse complement strand
ATTTGATCTGACCCGATGAAGGGTTCTCCTGCGGGTTGTAGATGATCGGTGAAGCCTATACTGTATATTCACACAGTAAAAGGGCTGCCCCATGGCCGACAACCTCAAGAGTTTTCCCAGCTTCACGCTGCTCCAGGGTTTCCCCTATACACAACACCGGAATCAAGCCAACTGCCTGTGCCGCTGCGAACTTGCGAATCAGCACACCGTCTTGCTCGCCCATTATCTGGCGGCGCTCGGAGTGCCCGACAAGCACAAAGGAACAACCTGCATCCACCAACTGACTCGGCGCAATTTCACCGGTCAATGCACCTTGCATCGATTCCACCGCAGAGTTCTGCGCGCCGACCGAAATCGACTGACCTTTCAAGCCATCAATCACTTGATTGATATGCAAGCAAGGCGGGAATACCGCGACATCAACACCGCTCGGCAAGGCCAGACGACTTAGGCCATTGATCAGCTCAGCGACGCTGGCGCGGGTACCGTGCATCTTCCAGTTACCAGCTACCATAGGGCGACGCATGCTGTACCTCGTCGGTCAAAGTGGGCGCAGATGTTACCCAACACAATCAAGGCTGGCAAGCCGAAATCAGGCAGAAACTTCAGTTACCAGTTTTGCCAGCTCTTCGGCATAACCGCGAACCTGTGTTTCGTCCTCGCCTTCGACCATGACGCGCACCAGCGGCTCCGTGCCGGACTTGCGCAACAGCACGCGCCCGCGACCAGCCATGGCCTGGGTAACACGCTCACTGGCCTCCTTGACCGACGGATGATCGAGCGGACTTGCACCACCGCCAAACCGGACATTGATCAGTACTTGAGGGCACTTGCGCAACGCCTGACGGGCCTGAGCCAGCCCTTCGGACCGCGTTTTCAATGCCATCAGGACTTGCAGTGCGGCAATGATCGCGTCACCGGTCGTAGTGTGATTGAAGCAAACAATGTGCCCCGAGTTTTCACCGCCCACTACCCAGTTACGCTCCAGCAGGTCAGCGATGACATAACGGTCGCCAACGTTGGCCCGCACAAATGGAATCGACAGATCCGCCAAGGCCAGCTCAAGCCCCAGGTTACTCATCAAGGTGCCGACCACACCGCCCTGCAACTTGTCACGCTCGTGCAGATCGCGGGCGATGATGAAGAGCAGTTCATCACCATCAACGACAGCACCAGTGTGATCGACCATCAGCACCCGATCGCCATCACCATCAAAGGCGATACCCAGATCAGCATGCTCAGCCAACACGGCAGCCTGCAACTGCCCCATGTGAGTCGAACCACAGTTGTCGTTGATGTTAAGACCGTTTGGCTGTGCGGATAACACCACTACATCGGCACCCAGCTCACGGAACACGCTAGGCGCCACCTTGTAAGTGGCACCATGAGCGCAGTCAATCACGATCTTCAAGCCCGCAAAGCTTGTCCCGGTCGGCACACTGCTTTTGCAAAATTCGATATAGCGGCCAGAAGCATCATTGATACGCGACACCTTGCCGATCTTGCTCGATTCAACCACGGTCATAGGAGTATCGAGCAACTCTTCAATCATCAACTCGACTTCATCCGGAAGCTTCGTACCTTTACCGGAGAAGAATTTGATGCCGTTGTCATCATGAGGATTGTGCGAAGCGCTGATCACGATGCCGGCTTCGGCATGGAAGGTGCGCGTGAGGTACGCGATGGCAGGCGTCGGCATCGGGCCCAACAGCATTACGTCAGCGCCCGCTGAAGTAAGACCGGCCTCAAGCGCCGACTCAAACATGTAACCAGAGATTCGAGTGTCCTTACCGACAAGCACCTTGCAGGCGCCCATCTTACGGAAAGCCATGCCCGCGGCCCAACCGAGCTTGAGCATGAAGTCAGGAGTAATCGGGTATTCACCGACGCGACCACGGATACCGTCGGTGCCAAAGTATTTCTTGCTCATACGTGCTCCATCATTCTTATTCGGCTGATTCCACTGCGGCGATCATCCGCATCACATCCACTGTTTCGGCCACATCATGGACGCGCAATATACGCGCACCCTTGGCCAATGCCAGCGCCGCGAGCGCAAGACCGCCGAACAGTCGATCACCAACCGGGCGATTCAAGGCCTGGCCAATCATGCTCTTTCGCGAAACCCCGACCAACAAGGGCCGCCCCAAGGCATGCAAAGCCTCCATATGTTTGAACAAGCTTAGATTGTGCTGCAGGGTTTTCGCGAAGCCAAAACCCGGATCCAGAATAATGCGCTCAGGTGCAATTCCGACTGCCGCACATTGAGCCATGCGCCCGGCGAGAAACTCGCCGACTTCATGGGTCACATTTTGATAATGCGGATCGTCCTGCATATCTCCCGGCTCACCAAGCATATGCATCAGGCATACCGGTAAACCAGTGGCCGCTGCTGCGTCCAAAGCACCGTCACGGCGCAGTGAGCGAACATCATTGATCAAGCCCGCCCCCAGCCGCGCACTTTCACGCATGACCGCTGGCGTCGAGGTATCGACAGAAATGATCACGTCAAGTTCGCGACTGATGCGCTCGACGATAGGCGCCACGCGTTCAAGCTCTTCGAGCGGTGAGACCGCCCGCGCGCCAGGTCGAGTGGATTCGCCACCCACATCAATCAGGGTTGCGCCGGCCGAAACCATGGCTTCGGCGTGGCGCAAGGCCGCGTCGAGCTGGCTATATTGGCCGCCATCAGAAAAAGAATCGGGAGTGACATTGAGAATACCCATGACATGGGCATGGGCCAAATCAAGAACCCGGTTGCCGCAAGGCAACCGGGTTGAGGACTGAACAGAAGTCATTTCAAACCTATACGTCAGCAGCCGGGCCGCCGATCGGTGTTTCCGGACGCGGATCCTGTGCAACCGGCGGCGTTCCGGAACTTCCGGCACCACCACCCGACCAGTCGCGCGGCTCACGAGGCGTGCGACCAGCCATGATGTCATCGATCTGATCGGCATCGATCGTTTCGTACTTCATCAAGGCATCGGCCATCGCGTCGAGCTTGTCACGGTTGTCGGTAAGGATCTGCTTGGCCGTGCCGTAGCACTGGTCAATGATGCTGCGCACTTCGGAGTCGATCAGCTTGGCCGTCTCACCGGAGAAGCTTGCGCTCTGACCGCCACCACCGCGACCGAGGAATACTTCACCCTCTTCTTCGGCATACATCAACGGACCGAGTTTTTCCGACAAGCCCCACTTGGTCACCATGTTCCGCGCAATCTGGCTGGCACGCATGATGTCGTTCGACGCACCAGTGGTGACACCGTCAAAGCCCAGGGTCATCTCTTCAGCAATACGGCCGCCATACAACGAGCAGATCTGGCTGATCAGTGCGCGCTTGGACAGGCTGTAGCGATCTTCTTCCGGCAGGAACATGGTCACACCCAGCGCACGACCGCGCGGGATGATCGAAACCTTGTAGACCGGATCGTGCTCAGGCACGACGCGACCAACAATGGCATGGCCTGCTTCGTGATAAGCGGTGTTCTGCTTCTCTTTTTCGGACATGACCATGGATTTGCGCTCGGCGCCCATCATGATCTTGTCTTTGGCCAGTTCGAACTCTTTCATTTCGACAATGCGCTTGCCAGTACGAGCTGCAAACAGCGAAGCCTCGTTGACCAGGTTAGCCAGATCGGCACCTGAGAAGCCCGGCGTACCACGTGCGATCACCGCTGGAGCGACATCATCGCCCATCGGGACTTTACGCATGTGGACCTTGAGAATCTGTTCGCGACCACGAATGTCCGGCAAACCGACCACGACCTGACGGTCGAAACGGCCTGGACGCAGCAGCGCAGGGTCCAGCACGTCCGGACGGTTGGTTGCGGCGATGACGATGATGCCGTCATTCATTTCGAAGCCATCCATCTCTACCAGCAACTGGTTGAGAGTCTGCTCGCGCTCATCGTGACCGCCGCCCATGCCGGCGCCACGATGGCGACCAACGGCGTCGATTTCATCGATGAAGATGATGCAAGGCGCGTGCTTCTTGGCTTGCTCGAACATGTCACGGACACGGCTTGCACCAACACCGACGAACATTTCGACGAAATCGGAACCGGAAATGGTGAAGAAAGGCACTTTGGCTTCGCCGGCAATTGCCTTGGCCAGCAATGTCTTACCGGTACCCGGTGGACCAACCATCAGCACGCCACGAGGAATGCGGCCGCCCAGACGCTGGAACTTGCCCGGGTCACGCAGGAACTCGACCAACTCACCCACTTCTTCCTTGGCTTCGTCGCAACCGGCAACGTCACCCAGGGTGGTTTTCACCTGATCCTCGGAGAGCAGGCGTGCCTTGCTCTTGCCGAAGCTCATCGGCCCACCCTTGCCACCGGCTCCGCCCTGCATCTGCCGCATGAAAAACATGAACACGGCGATGATCACCAGGATCGGGAAGCTTGCGACCAGGAGTTGAGTCCAGATGCTTTGCTGCTCAGGCTGTTTGCCTTCAACAACGACATGGTTGTCCACGAGGTCGCCGATCAGACCGTTGTCCTGGATTGCCGGACGAATGGTCTTGAAGCTGTCGCCGTCGTTGCGCTTGCCGGTAATCACGTAGCCGTCAACCGCTACGCGCTCGACCTTGCCATCCTTGACCTGCTGGATGAAGTCGGAATAGTTGAGGGTCTGCGGCTCGTTAGGGCTGGAGAAGTTGTTCATCACCGTCACCAGGACAGCCGCGATGATCAACCACAGGATCAGATTCTTTGCCATATCGTTCAATTAACTACCCTCTGAAGCAAGCTCCGCTAATGGGACCTGCGGGCCTTCGTGGACGTTGAGGAAATAACCGACGCCGTGCCCGGTGCCATGGCCGTAGTCGACGCTTTCGGCCCAGATCGGCGCGCGAG
>NZ_JBNNWE010000176.1:0-4864 GCF_050280905.1 Pseudomonas sp. NPDC086278 | reverse complement strand
GATCATGTGGTCGCGATACGGGAACTGCATGACCGACGTGGTAATCGAGGCATCGCTGCCAGGGTCGGCATCTTGGCAACCAGGCGGATCGCGGAGATCTCGCGATGCTGCGGGTTATTGATGTCGAGGGAGTCGTGGTAGAAGGCCGAGAGGGCGCCGACTACGCCGCACATGACGGCCATCGGGTGGGCGTCGCGACGGAAGCCGTTGAAGAAGGTCTTCAGCTGCTCGTGAACCATGGTGTGGTTCTTCACGGTGCTGACGAACTGGGCCTTCTGTTCTGCCGTCGGCAATTCGCCGTTGAGCAGCAGATAGCAGGTTTCCAGGTAGTCCGACTTTTCAGCCAGCTGTTCGATCGGGTAGCCGCGGTGCAGCAGAATGCCGTTGTCGCCGTCGATATAGGTGATTTTCGACTCGCAGGACGCGGTCGACATGAAACCAGGGTCAAAGGTGAAACGGCCCGTGGCCGTCAGGCCCCGAACGTCGATAACATCGGGACCAACGGTGCCGGTTAAAATGGGCAGCTCGACGGGGGCTGCGCCCTCGATGATCAACTGCGCTTTTTTGTCAGCCATGTGGCCTCCTATTTATGCTTGAAATCATCAGACAGACCCCCCACGCAGGGCCCGCACCACTATAGTGAGATAAATTCGAATGTCAATTTGCCTAAAGTCTTGCTCCAGAAGGCTTTAACCGTACTTTTTCCTCGAAATTGACTGCCATTTACGCCTTTTATCCAACTTGTGCAATGCGCTATTAGGGGAAGGTGTACGCGTTGTCATTAGTAGCCTAACTGTCTATACTCGGCCTCCGACCGCCAGGGGCTTTTGGGCCTGCTTTATTGGGGGTCGCACTCCCTGGGTGGTGGGTACCTGACCAGTGCACTCCCCAACAACTTTGCCCTGATTGTTAGGGGCTCTTCAGTGTGAAAAAAAGCCGTGAATAGCCAACGACCTGTAAACCTAGACCTAAGGACCATCAAACTCCCAGTCACTGCTTACACGTCCATTCTTCACCGAATCTCCGGAGTCATCCTCTTTGTCAGCCTGGCCATCATGCTTTACGCATTGGACAAGTCGCTGAGCTCTGAAGAAGGTTTCGGCCAGGTGAAAGCGTGTCTGACCAGTCCGCTAGCCAAGCTAGTGATTTGGGGCATCCTGTCCGCCTTGCTGTATCACCTGGTTGCCGGTGTGCGCCATTTGATCATGGACATGGGCATCGGCGAGTCGCTTGAAGGCGGCAAACTGGGCTCGAAAATCGTTATCGCCGTTTCCGTGGTGGTAATCGTTCTGGCAGGAGTCTGGATATGGTAACTAACGTCACGAACCTGTCGCGTTCGGGCCTCTATGACTGGATGGCACAACGTGTGTCGGCGGTCGTTCTCGCGGCTTACTTCATTTTCCTGATCGGATACGTCGTCGCCCATCCCGGCCTCGGCTACGCCCAATGGCATGAACTGTTCGCAAGCAACTGGATGCGTATTTTCAGTCTCCTGGCCCTCGTTGCCCTCGGCGCTCACGCCTGGGTCGGCATGTGGACCATCGCGACCGACTACCTGACGCCAATGGCGTTCGGCAAGTCCGCGACTGCAGTACGTTTCCTCTTCCAGGCGGTATGCGGTGTCGCGATGTTCGCGTACTTCGTCTGGGGTGTGCAGATTCTTTGGGGTATCTGATTCATGTCTACTACAGTTAATACGCTTTCGTTCGACGCCATTATCATTGGCGGCGGCGGTGCTGGCATGCGCGCTGCGCTGCAGCTGGCACAAGGTGGTCACAAGACTGCCGTGGTCACCAAGGTGTTCCCGACCCGTTCGCACACTGTATCCGCCCAGGGTGGCATCACCTGCGCCATCGCCTCGGCAGACCCGAACGATGACTGGCGCTGGCACATGTACGACACCGTCAAGGGTTCCGACTACATCGGCGACCAGGACGCTATCGAATACATGTGTTCCGTAGGCCCGGAAGCGGTCTTCGAGCTCGAGCACATGGGCTTGCCGTTCTCCCGTACCGAACAGGGCCGCATCTATCAGCGTCCGTTCGGCGGTCAGTCGAAAGACTTTGGTAAAGGTGGCCAGGCTGCACGTACGTGCGCCGCTGCCGACCGTACCGGTCACGCGCTGTTGCACACCCTGTATCAAGCAAACCTGAAGGCCGGCACGGTATTTCTCAACGAATACTACGGCGTTGACCTGGTGAAGAACGAAGACGGCGCCTTTGTCGGCATGATCGTCATCTGCATCGAAACCGGCGAAACCTCCTACGTTCGTGCCAACGCCACTGTATTGGCGACTGGCGGCGCCGGCCGTATCTACTCGTCCACCACCAATGCCCTGATCAACACCGGTGACGGCGTCGGCATGGCTCTGCGTGCTGGCGTGCCGGTACAAGACATTGAGATGTGGCAGTTCCACCCGACCGGTATCGCCGGCGCCGGTGTGCTGGTTACCGAAGGTTGCCGCGGTGAAGGCGGTTACCTGATCAACAAGCACGGCGAGCGTTTCATGGAGCGTTATGCTCCGAACGCCAAAGACCTGGCGGGTCGTGACGTAGTTGCTCGCTCGATGGTTAAAGAAATCATCGCCGGCAATGGTTGCGGTCCGGATGGCGACCACGTAATGCTGAAACTCGATCACCTCGGTGAAGAAGTTCTGCACAGCCGTCTGCCAGGCATCATGGAACTGTCCAAGACCTTCGCCCACGTCGATCCAGCCGTGGCGCCGATTCCGGTCGTTCCAACCTGCCACTACATGATGGGCGGCGTTGCCACCAACATTCATGGTCAGGCAATCACTCAGGACGCCGAAGGCGTTGACCAGATCATCCCTGGCCTGTTCGCTGTAGGCGAAGTGGCTTGCGTGTCGGTTCACGGTGCCAACCGCCTGGGCGGCAACTCGTTGCTCGACCTGGTGGTATTCGGTCGTGCCGCCGGCCTGTTCCTGGAACAGACCCTGAAAGAAGGCGTCGACTACGCTCGCCCTCGCCAGTCCGACATCGACGCTGCCCTGGCACGTCTCGATGGCCTGAACTCGCGTACCGAAGGTGAAGACGTCGCCACCCTGCGCAAAGAACTGCAAAGCTGCATGCAGAATTACTTCGGTGTATTCCGTACCGGCGAATACATGCAGAAGGGTATTGCTCAGCTGGCTGATCTACGTGGCCGTATCGCCAACGTCAAGATCAACGACAAGAGCCAGGCGTTCAACACCGCTCGTATCGAAGCGCTGGAACTGCAGAACCTGCTGGAAGTGGCCGAAGCCACTGCCATCGCTGCAGAGATCCGCAAAGAGTCCCGCGGCGCTCACGCCCGTGAAGACTACGAAGATCGCGACGACGAAAACTGGCTGTGCCACACCCTGTACTTCCCGGGTGACAAGCGCGTGACCAAGCGCGCCGTGAACTTCTCGCCGAAGACTGTTCCGACTTTTGAACCTAAGATTCGGACTTATTAAGGGTGGCCGCCATGTTGCAAGTCAGTGTTTATCGCTACAACCCTGATCAGGACGCTGCGCCGTTCATGCAGGAATTCCAGGTCGATACCGGTGGTAAAGACCTGATGGTGCTGGACGTGCTGGCCCTGATCAAAGAGCAGGACGAGGGTTTCTCCTATCGTCGCTCTTGCCGTGAAGGTGTTTGCGGTTCCGACGGCATGAACATCAACGGCAAAAACGGTCTGGCGTGCGTTACGCCGCTGTCCGCTGTCGTAAAAGGTAACAAGTTGATCGTTCGTCCGCTGCCAGGTTTGCCGGTCATCCGTGACCTGGTCGTCGATATGAGCATCTTCTACAAGCAATACGAGAAGGTTAAGCCATTCCTGCAGAACGACACGCCGGCTCCGGCCATCGAACGTCTGCAGACCCCGGAAGAGCGTGAAAAGCTTGATGGTCTGTACGAGTGCATCCTGTGCGCTTGCTGCTCGACTTCCTGCCCGTCCTTCTGGTGGAACCCGGACAAGTTCCTGGGTCCAGCTGCTCTGCTGCAAGCGTATCGCTTCCTGGCAGACAGCCGTGACACCAAGACTGCCGAGCGTCTGGCTTCGCTGGATGACCCGTTCAGCGTATTCCGCTGCCGCGGGATCATGAACTGCGTCAACGTCTGTCCGAAAGGCCTGAACCCGACTAAGGCCATCGGTCACGTACGTAACATGCTGCTGCAAAGCGGCGTGTGATTCAGCTGTAATCCGGCTGTTGTAAATGCAGTACCGCTGTACCGAAGATGCTACGGCGCAGGCTTCAACCGGCGCCGTAGTTTTAACCTGAGCAGCAGCTTACAAGGCTGCGGCTCTTATTTTGAAGAAATGAGACAAGCAGGGGCATCCGGGCTGGTACCCGGACTATCAGCGTGATCCTAAGTGGCTTGTTTTGGTCGCTGCATTCGGACTTCTGCAAGTTTGCTCGGTGTCGACGCCGGTGGTGTTCCCCTAACCGAGGGTGACCAAGCATGCAAGAAAGCGTGATGCAGCGCATGTGGAACAGCGCCTACCTGTCCGGTAGTAACGCTGCCTATGTGGAAGAGCTCTACGAGCTCTACCTGCACGACCCTAACGCTGTGCCAGAAGAGTGGCGCACCTACTTTCAGAAGTTGCCGGCTGACGGCAACACTGCCACCGATGTTTCGCACTCCACAATTCGCGATCATTTCGTCTTGCTGGCAAAGAACCAGCGCCGCGCCCAACCGGTTTCCGCCGGCAGCGTGAGCAGTGAGCACGAGAAGAAGCAAGTTGAAGTGCTGCGATTGATCCAGGCCTACCGTATGCGTGGCCACCAGCAGTCACCATTTTCGGCCCGGACTTTCCATTCGCGTTCGACGACTGGATCGAACACCCGGCTGGCCTGGGCAGCATTCCCGAGCACAATCATGGC
>NZ_JBNNWE010000175.1:0-4866 GCF_050280905.1 Pseudomonas sp. NPDC086278 | reverse complement strand
CGCCACCGGCACACTGGTCGGTTCCGTCACCGGCGCCACCGGTGCGATCACTTACACTCTGGTCGGCAGCGCCACTGGCAGCTACGGCCAACTGCTGCTCAACCCCAACGGCACGTACACCTACACCCTGACGTCGGCGCCAAAAACCTCGCCGAATGCCAACGACGGGGCGAACACCCTGAGTGAAAGTTTTACCTACAAAGCCACCGACGCTCTGGGCAACAGCACCACCAGCACCCTCGTGGTGAACATCGTCGATGACGTGCCTAAAGCGGTCGCCTCGGACCGGTCGGTTGCTGCCGTGGAGATCGATTCCAACCTGCTGTTGGTGATCGACGTCTCCGGCAGCATGGCCGACGCGTCTGGCGTGCCGGGCCTGTCGCGCATCGAGCTGGCGAAACAGGCGATCAGCGCCTTGCTCGACAAATACGACGACCTCGGCGATGTGAAAGTGCAGATCGTCACCTTCAGCACCAACGCCACCGACAAGACCTCGGTCTGGGTCGATGTCGCCACCGCCAAGTCGATCATTGCCGGCCTGACGGCGGGCGGGAACACCAACTACGACGCTGCCGTGGCGACGATGCAGACCGCGTTCAACACGGCCGGCAAACTGACCGGGGCACAGAACGTCGGCTACTTCTTCTCGGACGGCAAACCCACCGGTGGCCAGGAAATCGGCACGTCCGACGAGACGGCGTTGAAAGCCTTCCTCGACGCCAACGGCATCAAGAACTACGCGATCGGCCTGGGCAGCGGCGTGAGCAACGCCAACCTCGATCCGTTGGCGTATGACGGCAGTACCCACACCAACACCAACGCGGTAGTGGTGACCGACCTCAACCAGTTGAACTCGGTGCTCTCGGGCACCGTGGTCGGCGCGCCCGTCACGGGTACCTTGCTGGAGGGCGGCACATTCGGCGCCGATGGCGGCTTCATCAAAACCCTCGTGGTCGACGGCACCACTTACACCTATGACCCTAAAGGCAACAGCAATCAGGGTTCACTGAGCTTCAGTGGCGGCACCAACCACGGCACGTTCAACACGGTTAACAACAGCATCAGCATCGCCACCAACAATGGCGGCACCCTGGTGGTGAACCTCGATACCGGCGAGTACAACTACACCTCGCAAAAAACCACCGCCGTGGTCATCACTGAAAACATCGGTTTCACCGCCAGCGACAACGATGGCGACCTGGCCAGCTCGACGCTGACGGTCAAAGTCATTCCGAACGCGGCGCCGGTGGCGGTCGATGACCACATCATCACCAACGTGCTGTCGAGCAACGTGGTGGTGCCGGGCGAGTTGCTGTTGGCCAACGATTCCGATGCCGACAAGGACCCGCTGACCGCATCGCCGACCACCTTCAACACCGGTTGGGTGGCCAAGGGCGCGGACTTCGTCGGCACTGGCGCGATCAGTTTCGCCGGCACTGGCAACAGCGCCGCCAACCAGACACTGGCGGATGTACGCGCCTCCTTCGCGGCCAACACGGCAGCAATGACGGCGGTGCTGGTGATCAGCGGCTACCTGGGCGCGGTCACCACGGCCAACGCCAGCGATGAAGACTTCATCACCGTGAAACTGAAAGAGGGAGAAACCCTCAACCTGGATCACAACCTGGCGGGTGGTCACGTCACCATGGAGTACTCGCTCAACGGTGGCGCATTCGTGCCGATTGCCGACGGCGGGACCATCACCGCGACGGCCGACGGCACGTACCAGATCCATGTCACCAACATCACCAACACCAGTGGCAGCAACACCACGGCCGCTGAAAACTACCAACTGACCATGACCGTCAATTACGCCGGGGCCCACGACCTGACCCCGGACTACCACGGCACCTACACCGCCAACGACAACCATGGCGGCAGCGACACCGCCGCCGTGACCATCAGCTATCAGGACGGTCACACCCTCACCGGCACCTCGGGCGACGACGTGTTGGTGGCAGGCACCGGCAACAACGTGATCAATGCCGGCGACGGCAACGATGTGTTGACCGCCGGCTCCGGCAACAACGAACTGCACGGCGGCGCCGGCAATGATTTGCTGTTCAGCGGGACCGGCAATGACCTGCTGGACGGCGGCACCGGCATCGACACCGTGAGCTATGCCCACGCCACCGCCGGGGTCACCGTCGACCTGAGCCTGCTCACCCCGCAAAACACCGGCGGCGCCGGCACCGATACCCTCACCGGCATCGAAAACCTGGTCGGCTCCAACTTCAACGACTCCCTCACGGGCGACAACAATAGCAACGTCATCAATGGCGGCTTGGGCGACGACATCCTCAAGGGCGGCGGTGGTGACGACTTCCTCATCGGCGGTTTGGGCAACAACACCCTCACCGGCGGGGCAGGGGCCGACACCTTCCAGTGGCTCAAAGGCAACAGCGGCCACGACGTCGTCACCGACTTCACCCCCGGCACCGACAAGCTCGACCTGTCGCAACTGCTGCAAGGCGAGAACAGCACCGCCGCCTCGCTGGATGATTACCTGCACTTCAAAGTCACCGGCAGCGGCGCCTCACTTGTTACCAGCATCGACGTCAGCGCCATGGCCGGCGCCACGCCGAACCAGACCATCGACCTGGCCGGCGTCAACCTGGCCAGCCATTACGGTGTGACGCCAGGGGCGGGCGGGGTGATTGCCGGTGGGCACGACACGGCGACCATCATCAATGGCATGTTGAATGACCATTCGTTGAAGGTGGATACCGTGTGATGTGAAGGCTGAAATCTGAAACGAAGAAACCCGCCATTCCCGATACAGGAATGGCGGGTTTTTTGTGGCCTGGGAAATCGCTTTCGCGAGCAAGCCCGCTCCCACGGTCGACCGCATTCCCTCTGACAAAACCGGTCAACTGTGGGAGCGGGCTTGCTCGCGAAGAACGATAACGCGGTCTACCCGAGCAAACGCCTAAGGCGGATCAAGCCTGTCCAGCATCCGGTTCACCGCCAACTCCCCCAGCATCACCACCTGCTGAATGCCTAGCACGGTGTTGCGATGCGAACCTTCCATCAACCCCGCGAAATTACTCAACATCACGCTTGCCGAGGCCAGGGTTTCGCAGGTGTTGACCAGCAAGGTTTCGTGGTCGGTGTCGGTAGCAATGGCGTAAATGGAGCTGGGCTTGTGCGGGATATTTTGCGGGATGACCGGTTTCAGGTAGTAATCGAGCGCGCGGTCGGCGGCGTCGTTGAGCTTTTTGGAATCGGGGGTTTCGTAGGGGGAAACGTCGTCGGTTTGCGGTGGGTTGGGTGTGATCTTGAACATGTGAAGCTCCGTGGTTGGTTGAGCCGCCACGACTTATCGCTAAACAAGTAAAGGTGGCGGCTGTACGCAGGTTAGCGATCCGGGACACAGAAACCCCGGGTAGACCTCGAAGGTCTCCCACGCACAGCCACCATTACGCGAATTGCAGCTTTTGCGTCTGTGTAGGGGATCGGATCGCTAAACCCGATCGCTGATTCGTCAGCGACCGGGAAACAATAGAGACCCGAGCCAAGGCGCACAAGCCGGCGGATTCTGGCGTACGCGTAGGCAACTACGCAAGGATGTGTAGCCTGGGAGAGTGTCAGGAGATGTCTTTTAAACATCGCTGTTTATTTCTCATTCAGGTATCGGAGCAGAGCCAAGGACGGATAAATAAATACGTCCCCTTTCTTTTGCTTTCTTCCCTCATCCGCTACCCCTGACGGGGAGCAGATAGGGTGGATTAACGTTTTTTCAAATTACAACACTACATTTCGAGCGCACAGAGGTGGCCGGTCGGCACCGGTGGTACTCAACCATTGGTTGCCGGCGTAGTACACGAGTAGCGCAGCGACGTGGTAGTCGCCGCACATGTATGTGTAGCTCTTGGGACCTCTGTATTTGGCGTTTAGAGTGACCAAGTCGGGGAAGCTGCTATGGATGAGCTTCCTTCCACCGAGGGAAGTGATCCAAGCGTTTGTCCGGAGGCCGGACATCGGCGCTGTGCTGTGCATCAACTGATGCACATTGCTTGTCTTGACCTCGAATGATCCAGTGCCACCTTGGGCGTCCGATACAGTAATGCGTGCGGTACCGTTGCCTTCACTTCGGACAATCCCTGTGGAGGGATCGACTGAGGCTATGGCTGAGTTCGAAGTTGAGAACGTACAAGGGGGGATTCCGCTCGTCGGCAACCGTACATCGGACGTACCGACGGGATCACCTATCACTTCCCAATTTAATCCTGAGCCGCGGGTAGTGAGGTTATGCCCTGACAAAATCATGTCTGATGGGTCAATGACGAAGCCGACGACGGTCACGATCCACGGCGTGGATGTCTGTTCCGAGCCGTACTTCGCTTTGGCCGTGAAGCTGTGGGACGCCAGGCTCAGACCGGTGAGCTGTGTGGTCCAGATGCCGGTGGTCGCGTGGACCGGGACTTCCGTCAGGCTCGCCGCGCCGTCAAAGATCTCCACTCTCTGGCCTTTGGTTGCCGCGCCGATCAGGATTACGCCGGTTTCGGCGGTGCTGCCGCCATTGGCAATCTCAGCGCCATTGGACGCGCCTTTGACCGAGGTTATTTCCGGCGTCATCTCCTCCAACGCCTTAACGGTGTAGAGCCGGGATGGAAAAATCACTGCCTGGCGTTCATCGGTGTTGCCATCGAAGGTTACCTTGAACTCTATCCGCAACTGCGAGCCATCCTTCAGGCCACGCAATTGGGCGACTGGGGTGTTCGGGTACATGCCATTCGGCAAACCGGCACTGGGCACGGGCGTGGCGTCATAGGTTTGCGAGGTGTACGTCGAACCGTCAGTGCGGGTCCCGAAATAACGCAGCCAAAGCTTCTGGCCAAGCGCGATCAGCGGCCATTTGGCAAT
>NZ_JBNNWE010000174.1:0-5003 GCF_050280905.1 Pseudomonas sp. NPDC086278 | reverse complement strand
CAAGGAAAAACAACCAATAAAACGTTAAACAACACGCAAACATAAATGACCCCTACGTCTATGCAAGACAAGGTAAAGAAATAACATGGGCAGCATGCATCCCGTACAGGTGATCGCGGTGACCGGCGGCAAAGGTGGCGTCGGCAAGACTAACGTGTCAGTGAATTTGTCGCTGGCCCTGGCTGAGCTCGGCCGTCGCGTCATGCTGTTGGACGCCGACCTGGGACTGGCGAACGTCGACGTCCTGCTGGGGCTGACCCCCAAACGGACCCTGGCCGATGTGATCGAAGGCCGCTGCGAGCTGCGCGATGTGCTGTTGCAGGGCCCTGGCGGCATCCGTATCGTTCCCGCCGCGTCCGGCACCCAAAGCATGGTCCACCTGAGCCCGGCGCAACACGCCGGCCTGATTCAGGCGTTCAGCGACATCGGCGACAACCTCGACGTATTGGTGATCGACACGGCCGCGGGTATTGGTGATTCGGTGGTCAGTTTTGTCCGCGCCGCGCAGGAAGTGTTGCTGGTGGTGTGCGACGAGCCGACCTCGATCACTGACGCCTACGCGCTGATCAAGTTGCTGAACCGCGACTACGGCATGAACCGCTTCCGCGTCCTGGCCAACATGGCCCAGAGCCCGCAGGAAGGTCGCAACCTGTTCGCCAAGTTGACCAAGGTCACCGACCGCTTCCTCGACGTCGCCCTGCAATACGTCGGCGCGGTGCCGTACGACGAAAGCGTACGCAAAGCCGTGCAGAAGCAGCGTGCCGTGTATGAAGCCTTCCCGCGGTCCAAGTGCGCCCTGGCGTTCAAGGCGATCGCGCAGAAGGTCGATACCTGGCCGTTGCCTGCCAACCCGCGCGGGCACCTGGAGTTTTTCGTCGAGCGTCTCGTGCAACAGACCGCAGGACCCGTCCTATGACAGCCAGTGGCTACAACCTCTACAAGAAGTCGGCACGTGACGCGCAGTACGAGCTGATCGAGCGTTACGCGCCACTGGTTAAACGCATTGCTTACCACTTGCTGGCCCGTCTGCCGGCCAGTGTTCAGGTTGAAGACCTGATCCAGGCCGGGATGATCGGCCTGCTTGAAGTGTCGACCAAATACGACGCCAGCAAAGGCGCGAGTTTCGAGACGTACGCGGGCATACGAATCCGCGGCGCGATGCTCGATGAAGTGCGCAAGGGGGACTGGGCGCCACGCTCGGTCCACCGAAATACCCGCATGGTCAGTGACGCAATTCGCTCTATTGAAGCTAAAACCGGTCGTGATGCTAAAGATCACGAGGTTGCGGCCGAACTTGAATTGAGTCTCGACGATTATTACGGGATTTTGAACGACACCCTGGGCAGCCGCTTATTCAGTTTCGACGACCTGTTGCAGGACGGCGAACACGAAGGGCTGCACGAGGATGGCGCCAGTGCACATCTGGAACCGTCACGCGATCTGGAAGATGAACGCTTCCAGGCTGCGCTGGCGGACGCGATTGCCAATTTGCCGGAGCGTGAGCGACTGGTGTTGGCGCTGTACTACGACGAAGAGCTGAACCTCAAGGAAATCGGTGAGGTCCTGGGGGTCAGCGAATCGCGGGTCAGCCAGTTACATAGCCAGTGCGCGGCCCGTTTGCGGGGGCGTTTGGGGGAGTGGCGAGCGCGCTGAAGGCAGTGTGGGGACACTGCGAACGAGGCTGGTGTGGTGGTGAACTGCGCCGGTCTCGATCTGCTGTGCTCCAGACAGTCATCGAGTGTTTTGCCGGATTGATTGAAATGGCGCGTCCAGGTGCTGGGCGCGTTTAAGACTGCTTGGAGGTCGAATTGGACAAGAACATGAAAATCCTCATCGTTGATGACTTCTCAACGATGCGGCGGATCATAAAAAACCTGTTGCGTGACCTTGGGTTCACCAACACGGTCGAGGCTGACGATGGCACCACTGCCATTCCGGTACTCAACAGCGGGAGCATCGACTTTCTGGTAACGGACTGGAACATGCCTGGCATGACCGGTATCGATCTGCTGCGCCACGTGCGCGCCGATGAAAAGCTCAAGCACTTGCCGGTGCTGATGGTGACCGCTGAAGCCAAGCGCGAGCAGATCATCGAAGCGGCCCAGGCCGGTGTAAACGGCTATGTGGTCAAACCCTTCACGGCCCAGGCGTTGAAAGAAAAAATCGAGAAGATTTTCGAACGCATCGGTTGATCCACTGCGCCACGGGGGAGCTATGGAGCATAAAGAATCTTCACAGGGCGATTTTGAATCGACCCTGAAAAAACACGCCGTCGAACTGGTCGCAAGCCTTGAAAAAGGCAGGTTCGGTGATGCTGTGCAACTGATCCATGAGCTCAATCAGACCCGTGACCGCGGCCTGTATCAGGAAGTGGGCAAGCTCACTCGCGAGTTGCACAGCGCGATCGTCAATTTCCAGATTGACCCGAACATGCCGCAAGCCGAGGAAGTGTCCCAGATCACCGACGCCACGGAACGCCTGGGCTACGTGGTCAAGCTGACCGAGGCGGCGGCCAACCGCACCATGGACCTGGTGGAAAACGCCACGCCGCTGGTCAACAAACTGGGCGAAGAAGCCCAGGCGTTGAGCACGGACTGGGGCCGGTTCATGCGTCGCGAAGTCGGAGCTGAAGAGTTCCGCGAGCTGGCGCGCCGTGTCGACGGTTTCCTGACACGCAGCAGCGAAGACAACCGCACGGTGTCGAGCAACCTCAACGACATCCTGCTGGCCCAGGATTACCAGGACCTCACCGGTCAGGTGATCAAACGCGTGACCCAGTTGGTCACCGAAGTTGAAAGTAATCTGCTCAAGCTCGTGCTCATGGCCAGTCAGGTAGACCGCTTTGCGGGTATCGAACATGACCGTGATGCGATGCTGGCTGAAAAAGATCCGCAAAAACATCTCTCTCAGGGTGAAGGTCCGCAGATTCATGCCGATAAAAGAGAAGACGTTGTGTCCGGTCAGGACGATGTGGACGATTTGTTATCCAGCCTAGGATTTTAGAGTTTTAGCATTTTAGGTTTTTTAGGTTTTTAGACCTCAGGAGCACCCCCTTAATGAGCTTCGGCGCCGATGAAGAGATCCTTCAGGATTTCCTGGTTGAGGCCGGCGAGATTCTAGAGCAACTGTCCGAACAGCTGGTCGAGCTTGAAAGCCGACCGGATGATGCGGATTTGCTCAATGCAATTTTTCGCGGTTTTCACACTGTAAAAGGGGGCGCCGGCTTCCTCCAGCTCAACGAGTTGGTGGAGTGCTGTCACATCGCCGAGAACGTGTTCGACATCCTGCGCAAGGGTGAGCGTCGCGTCGACTCGGAACTGATGGACGTGGTTCTGGAAGCGCTGGACGCGGTGAACAGCATGTTCAGCGAAGTCCGCGAACGTAGCCCGATCACCGCGGCCACGCCTGAATTGCTCGAGGCTCTGGCCCGATTGGCCGAACCGCAATCCTCCGATGAAACGGCGCCGGTTGCTCAGCACGCCGAAGAGCCTGTGGCCGAAGCCGAATCAGGCGACATCACCGATAACGAATTCGAACAACTGCTGGACTCGCTGAACGCCGTCAAGGCTCAGGCTGAAGCGCCGGCCGTTGCCCCTGTGGCTGCCGCCGATTCAGCGGCCAGCGACGAAATTACCGATGCCGAGTTCGAGTCGTTGCTCGATCAGTTGCACGGTAAAGGTCAGTTTGCCGTCGATGCCGTCGTTGCGGCGTCAAGCGCACCGGCTGCGCCGAAAGCGCCAGGCGACAGTTCCGACATTACTGACGATGAATTTGAAGCACTGCTCGACCAGCTCCACGGCAAGGGCAACTTTGCGGTCGACGCGCTGGAATCGGCCATTGCTTCGGCACCCGCTTCGGCGGCGCCAACCTCTAAAGCCGCTGGCGGTGACCTGATCTCCGATCACGAGTTCGAATCACTGCTCGACGAATTGCACGGCAAAGGCAAGTTCACCGAAGTCGGCACCGGCGCAGTGGTGACTTCTCCCGTCGCCAAGACTCCAGCCGCGGCAGCGAAACCTGCGGCCAAGGCCCCTGAGCCAAAAGCGGAAGCGCCAAAACCGGCCGCTGCGGCTCCGGCTCGCGCACCGGCCGCGCCGCCAGCGGAAAAACCGGCCAGCGAAGCCGAGACCACCGTACGGGTTGATACCGCGCGCCTCGACGAAATCATGAACATGGTCGGCGAATTGGTGCTGGTGCGTAACCGTCTGGTCCGCCTGGGCGCCAACAGCGCCGATGAGGCCATGTCCAAGGCTGTTTCGAACCTCGACGTGGTCACGGCCGACCTGCAAACCGCGGTCATGAAGACCCGGATGCAACCGATCAAGAAAGTCTTCGGGCGCTTCCCGCGTCTGGTTCGCGACCTGGCTCGCCAGCTCAAGAAAGAGATCAACCTGGAACTGGTCGGCGAAGAAACCGACCTCGACAAGAACCTCGTCGAGGCCCTGGCCGACCCGCTGGTCCACTTGGTGCGCAACGCGGTCGACCACGGCATCGAGTCGCCGGAAGAACGCGAAGCCTCGGGCAAGTCCCGCGGCGGCAAAGTGATCCTCGCGGCCGAGCAGGAAGGCGACCACATCCTGCTGTCGATCTCCGATGACGGCAAGGGCATGGACCCGAACGTCCTGCGTTCCATCGCGGTAAAACGCGGTGTGATGGACAAGGACGCGGCGGATCGCTTGAGCGATACCGAATGCTACAACCTGATTTTCGCCCCGGGGTTCTCGACCAAGACCGAGATCTCCGACGTGTCGGGCCGTGGCGTGGGCATGGACGTGGTGAAAACCAAGATTTCCCAGCTCAACGGTTCGATCAACATCTACTCGGCCAAGGGCCAGGGTTCGAAGATCGTCATCAAGGTGCCGTTGACCCTGGCGATCATGCCGACGCTGATGGTCATGCTGGGCAACCATGAGCGAAATGCGCCGCCTGGATGAGACCTACAAACGCATCGTCATTGCCGGTGGCGGGCAGATCGGCGAGCGTCTGGCCGAAGCCATCGAAAG